>JAUZRF010000026.1 GCA_030950645.1 Mariprofundales bacterium | reverse complement strand
CTCACTCCCGGTTTTCCTGATAGCGGCGTTGAAAAATGCTCATTTACAGTAGTAAACTCCGCTTTTTCGCCTTGCTATCAGAAAAACCAGAAGCAATCTGAGCAGTTACAGCCATTATTTGGTAGGGTGCTGAGTAGTTACATTTGAAGAAGATTTACCATAGAGACACAGAGGCACAGAGGAATATATTACCTCGTTGCATTGCGATGAAACCGTTATTCTCGCGTAGGCGGGAATCTGGTTTTCCTTCTCTGTGTCTTTGTGCCTCTGTGGTAAAAAAAGGTTTCTGATATGCCGAAACGCAGCGATATTGAATCGATTCTGATTATTGGCGCGGGGCCGATTGTGATTGGTCAGGCGTGTGAGTTTGATTACTCCGGGGTGCAGGCGTGCAAGGCGCTCAAGGAGGAGGGGTATCGGGTGATCCTGATCAACTCCAACCCCGCCACCATTATGACCGACCCTGAATTTGCCGATGCCACCTATATCGAACCCGTAACCTGGCAGACGGTGGCACGCATTATCGAGGCCGAGCGGCCGGACGCCATTCTTCCCACTATGGGCGGCCAAACTGCGCTCAATACTGCGCTGTCGCTCAATAAACACGGTGTTTTAGCGCAGTATGGGGTACGCTTGATCGGCGCGCAGCCTGCGGCCATTGATATGGCTGAGGATCGTGAGCAGTTTAAACGGGCGATGGATCGCATTGGTCTGGAGATGGCCAAGGGCGCGTTTGCCCACACCATGGGTGAAGCACAGCAGATTGCAGCGGAGATCGGTTACCCGATCATCATTCGCCCCTCCTTCACTCTGGGCGGCTCTGGTGGAGGGATCGCCTACAATCCCGATGAGTTCGCCCAGATCGTGGCATCGGGGCTGGATGCCTCGCCGACCGATGAGATTTTGATTGAGGAGTCGATCATCGGCTGGAAGGAGTATGAGATGGAGGTGATGCGCGACAGTGCGGACAACTGCGTCATCATCTGCTCGATTGAAAACCTTGATCCGATGGGGATTCACACCGGTGATTCGATCACCGTTGCCCCGGCATTGACCCTGACCGACAAAGAGTTTCAGCGCATGCGTGATGCCTCGATTGCCATCCTGCGGGAGATTGGGGTGGAGACCGGTGGCTCCAATGTGCAATTTGCAGTCAATCCTGCCGATGGGCGGCTGATTGTGATTGAGATGAATCCACGGGTGTCGCGCTCCTCGGCATTGGCATCCAAGGCGACGGGTTTTCCGATTGCTAAGATCGCCGCCAAGCTGGCGGTCGGCTTTACCTTGGATGAGATTCGCAACGATATTACCGGCAAGACCTTTGCTGCTTTTGAGCCGACCATCGACTATGTGGTGACCAAGATGCCGCGTTTTGCCTTCGAGAAATTCGAGGGGGCGGATTGCCGTCTTACCACTCAGATGAAGGCGGTGGGCGAGGTGATGGCGATTGGTCGCACCTTCACTGAATCGCTGGGCAAGGCGATGCGCGGGCTGGAAACGGATACCTGCGGCTTCGATTTCTCGTTGCCTGAGGGGGTTGATGGGGATCAGTTCCTGCAGGAGAAGCTGGCGGTAGCTGGCGCAGATCGGCTGTGGTGGCTGGGTGAGGCGTTGCGCTTGGGTGACGCTGAGGGTTGGAGCGAAGCGCGCGTCCACACCGTAACCGGTATTGATCCATGGTTTATCCGTGAGATCGGTTGTGTGGTTGCGCTGGAAGAGTCGTTGCGTGGTCGCGAAGTGGCGGCGCTCACTGTGGACGATTGGCGTCAGGCCAAGCGCGAGGGGTTGTCCGACCTGCGATTGGCGCAGTTGTTGGCTGCAGATGAGGTTGCAGTGCGCTCTGCGCGTGAGGGGATGGGAGTGCATCCAGTGTTCAAGCGGGTCGATACCTGTGCGGCCGAGTTTGAGGCTATCACCCCCTACCTCTACTCCACCTATGAAGAGGAGTGCGAGGCGCGGCCAAGCGATCGGCGCAAGATTATGGTTTTAGGTGGTGGTCCTAACCGTATCGGTCAGGGGATTGAGTTCGATTACTGCTGTGTCCATGCCGCCTTTGCTCTGTCCGAGGATGGCTTCGAGACCATCATGGTTAATTGCAATCCGGAGACGGTTTCGACGGATTATGACACCTCCGACCGGCTCTATTTTGAGTCGCTGACCTTTGAGGATGTGATGGCGATTGTGGCGGTGGAGCGTCCTGAGGGGGTGATTGTGCAGTTTGGTGGCCAAACGCCGCTTAAACTGGCCGATGCCCTGCAATCGGCGGGAGTGCCGATTATCGGCACCAGCCCCGATATGATCGACTTGGCGGAAGATCGTGAGCGATTTCAACAGCTTTTGCATCGATTGGATCTGCTGCAGCCCGAAAACGGATTGGCGCGTTCGGCGGATGAAGCGGTGGCGGTGGCGGCGAAGATCGGTTTTCCGGTGGTGGTGCGCCCCTCCTATGTGTTGGGTGGGCGAGCGATGCGCATTGTTCACGATGAGGCGAGTCTGCTGCGTTATATGCGTGAGGCGGTCAGTGTCAGCTCCGATCATCCGGTGTTGCTCGACCGTTTTCTTAACAACGCCATTGAGCTTGATGTCGATGCCTTGGCCGATGGAGCCCGGGTGGTGGTGGGCGGCATTATGGAGCATATTGAGGAGGCGGGTGTGCATTCGGGGGACTCCGCCTGCTGTCTGCCGCCGCATTCGATTTCGCAGGCGGTGATTGCCGAGGTGCAGCGCCAGACCGAAGCGTTGGGGTTGGCGCTCCAGGTTAAAGGGCTGCTGAATATTCAATTTGCCTTGCAGGGCGATACCCTTTATGTGCTCGAGGTAAATCCCCGTGCCAGCCGTACCGTCCCCTTTGTTTCCAAGGCGACTGGGGTGCCACTGGCCAAGCTGGCGGCACGCATCATGGGCGGCAAAACGCTTGATGATTTAGGGTTGACCGAGGTGGCGCAACCCAAGGGGTTCCGTGCAGTCAAGGAGGCAGTGTTCCCCTTTGTGAAGTTTCGTGGTGTCGATCCACTGCTGTCGCCGGAGATGAAATCGACCGGTGAGGTGATGGGCATTGCCACCGATTTCGCTACTGCATTTGCCAAAGCACAGCTGGCAGCGGGATCGATTCTGCCGGATCATGGCACCGTTTTTATCTCGGTGCGTGATGCCGATAAGGAGGGTGTGATTGAGGCGGCGCGCCAGTTGCAGCACAAAGGGTTCACCCTTTTCACCACCGCTGGCACCCATCGGGCATTGGCTGCGGCAGGGGTGGCATCCGAGACCGTGCCCAAGGTGATTGATGGCACCCGGCCACACATTGTAGATCGGCTCATCTCTGGTGAGGTCGATCTCATTATCAACACCACCGAGGGCGAGGGTGCGATCCGCGACTCCAAATCGATCCGCCAGGCGGCCCTTGATCGTGGTATCGCCTACTTTACTACTTTGGCGGGGGGACTCGCCGCAGCCGAAGCCATTGCGCGTGGTGCCGATGTCACTGCCGTGCGTTCGCTACAGTCGTACCACGCGGCTGAGGCGTAATATGGATAAGAAGATTGTAACTATTCAGCTCACTCCCGGTTTTCCCGATGGCGGCGTTGAAAAATGCTCATTTACAGTAGTAAACTCCGCTTTTTCGCCTTGCTATCAGGAAAACCGGAAGCAATCTGAGCAGTTACAGCCATTTTTGGGTAAGGTGCTGAGTAGTTACAGAAGATTAACCACAAAGGCACAGAGAATACAATGTAAAACTTTTTTCTTCTTCCCTCCGCGTCTCCGCGCCTCTGCGGTAAATCTTTTCTCCCAGCCCTGATGAGTAGCAAGCGATTAGAGGCGCTTTATGCGCGGGCTGAGTCGGAGGTGATTGATGCGATCACCTCCCTTCGTGCCGAGTTGGGCGACCGGGTATTGATTCTTGGGCATCACTACCAGCGTGAGGAGGTGTTTCGTTTCGCCGATGTCAGTGGGGATTCGTTGAAGTTGTCGCAGCAAGCGGCAGCGACGCATGTACCCAATATCATCTTCTGCGGTGTCCACTTTATGGCGGAGACGGCCGATATTCTCACTGCGGATGATCAGTGTGTGATGTTGCCGGATCCGGCTGCGGGCTGTTCGATGGCGGATATGGCCGATGGGGCGCAGGTGGCCGAGTGCTGGCAGCAGCTTACCTCAGTGATGGATCCCGATGCGCAGGTGACGCCAGTGACCTACATCAACTCCACCGCCGAACTCAAGGCGTTTTGCGGTGAGCATGGTGGTGCGGTCTGCACCTCAGGCAATGCCGAACGGGTGATGCGCTGGGGGTGGGGGGAACGCGAGAAGATTCTTTTCTTCCCCGATCGTCACCTTGGCGAAAATAGTGCTCTTGCCATGGGTATCCCCGAGAATGAGATGGTGGTGTGGAGGCCAGGTGAACCGTTGGGAGGCAACAGTTCCGAGGCGCTACAACGGGCGCGGTTGATTTTGTGGGATGGCTTCTGCTCGGTACACCAGCTGTTTCAACCCGAACATTCGGCAACGATGCGCCAGCAACATCCAGGGATTGCTGTGCTTGCCCACCCCGAATGTTCGCGTGAGGTGTGCGAGGCTGCGGATTTTGTTGGCTCCACCGAGATGATTATTCGTTATGTGGTAGAGGCTCCGGCAGGGAGCCAGTTTGCCATTGCTACCGAGCTTAATCTGGTCAATCGCCTGCGGCTGCAACATCCCGATAAGCCGATCTGGTTTCTCTCCCCGATGGTTTGCATGTGTTCGACCATGTTTCGCACCGATCCGCAGCATCTGCTGGCAGCGCTACAAGATGTGGCTGCGGATCGTTCTGGTAATCGGGTGCAGGTGCCGACCGCAGTGGCAGCGCTGGCGAGGATTGCGCTGCAGAGGATGCTCGATCTTGGCTAATTTTAGGAGGTGCAGAGCTATGCGGCGTTATTTTTCGTTTTTTTATATTAAAGGCTTCGGAGTATTGGTTCTGATGCTGTTTATCACTAGCGCGCAGGCAGCAGGTCTAAGTGATCTTGAACATCAGGTGCGGCTATTTACCGCTGGCCAAGATGCCTATTTTTCACCACTCTCCACCAGTCGTGCGCACGACTATCTTGGTGCCGCATTGCTGGCACGCAGCAACCATCAAGCGGAGATGCAGCAACAGGCGATGGCCAAAGTGGTGTCGACGCTGCACGAGGCACGGAGCCATGCGGTCGATTTTCGGAAGCGTTATGCGGCACTGTTGGCGCAACGCACCGAGGCTCGCCATGCGCTGCATTACCCTTCGATTCGTGATCAAGCTGGTGCGGCCTCCCCTACTTTGATGCTCAACAAGGGGGAAACATCGCTTAGTGCCACCATTCGGGCGGATGAGCGCGGTGCGCTCAATGATGCCTCCCAATCCGCGAAAGAGGCGGTGAAGTGGTACCAGCAAGCGATTGCTGCCGCATTGCCAGAGTTGGTGACGATGGCTACGGAGACGCTGGATCGCGCCCGCGCGGGCAATGCGAAGTATTACACGCCGGTACTCTATGGCGAGGCCAAGCAGGAGCTGGCGGCACAGCAAGGCTTTATGAATGGCTCGTTGAGTCAGCTTCCCGCGCACCCGTATCACCTGTTGCGAGTGGCGGCAGACACCTTGGCGTTAACCAA
Organism: Mariprofundales bacterium; assembly: GCA_030950645.1. Classification (GTDB taxonomy): domain Bacteria; phylum Pseudomonadota; class Zetaproteobacteria; order Mariprofundales; family J009; genus JAUZRF01. Next base: position 5,332 of record JAUZRF010000026.1, on the reverse strand, counting down.
ACAGGTCAAAGCGTGGCGCAAGAAGCGTGGTAGCCATGAGGCATTGGTGCTGGCAGCGCGCGCTGAGCACCGCGCCTTGGCGACGCTGTTGGGTATCACGGTGGATAGCGCTGACCCGACCAAAGATGTGTCGCAAGCATCACTCAAAAAGGCGATTATCGGACTACAGCAGCAGCTGGTTGATGAACGGAAGACCGATGCGAAAGCGATGGTTGCGCTACGGGCTGAGACGGCCTCCACCTTGAAAAAACAGCTTGCAGAGCTGCGCCAACAGCTAACAGGTACCAAACGGCAACAGCTCACGGATCTTAAGGCAGCTTTTGCCGCCAAGCTTGAGCGTGAAACCTTTGATAGCCGCCGGCAGGCAGGACTTCGTCAGCTGTTTGCAAAAGGGGAGGCCAAGATCATGATCAATGTTGATGGCTCCATTTTACTGCGCTTGACTGGATTGCATTTTCATAGCGGGCATAGCACCGTCGCCAGCGGCCAATTGCCGCTGTTGGGGAAGGTGGCTAAGGCATTGGCGCTCTACAAGGAGCGCAATGCTCACATTGAGGGTCATACCGATAACCGTGGAGATATGAAGCGGAACCGTGCGCTGTCGCTCAAACGGGCAGAGTCGGTGCGTGATGTGCTGATCACTTCGGGCGTGGCGGCCTCACGACTCAAGGCATTGGGTTATGGTGATATTTACCCCATTGCTAGCAATGGGGTAAAGCGGGGGCGGGCGATGAATCGGCGCATTGATGTGGTGATTCAGCCGTGAATAGTGCAGCGAATTCGGGTGAGTTTCCTCCTGAGGTGCAGCGGGCGATTGATCTCCTGCTCAAGGATGGTTGTCCTGATGGGTCGGGCTACCGGCGGCAGCTATTGCTGGAGACTATCAAGCTGATTTCAGAGCATCCGTTGCGTGCCGATATCAAGATGATGGCACGCGCCATGGCTGAGATACGCCAAGGACTGGCGATGTTTGCCCCCTATGCCGACCAACGCAAGGTGACGCTGTTTGGTTCGGCGCGCACCGCAGCGGACGATCCTCGCTATATTCAAGGCAAGGCGGTGGCGGCAGCACTGGTGAAGGCTGGTTTTATGATCATCACCGGTGGCGGCGGTGGCATGATGCAGGCGGCCAATGAGGGCGCGGGCGAGGAGCACTCCTTCGGCATTAACATTAACCTGCCGATGGAGCAGGCACCGAATCCGGTAGTGGCGGACTCCGCACGCCACTTCTACTGCCAGTATTTTTTTACCCGCAAGCTTTTTTTCCTCAAGGAGAGTAGCGCGGTGATCCTTACCCCAGGCGGTTTTGGCACCCTTGATGAGGGTTTTGAAACCTTGACCCTGCTCCAAACCGGGCGCAACCCGCCGATGCCGGTGATCATGCTGGAGGCGCCCGGCGATGATTTTTGGGGGCCGTTCCTCCACTCATGGATACGCCGCCTGACTGAGGATGGATTGATTGGTGCGGAGGATCATCGCCTGCTGCTGCATACCGACAGTGTTGATGCTGCAGTGGAGAATATCCGATCATTTTACAGCAATTACCATAGTTTTCGCTATGTTGGGCGCTGGGTGCTACTGCGCATGTTGCGGCCACTCTCCGAAGCGTCGTTAGCACGGCTCAACGCGGAGTTTAGCGATGTGTTGGCCAGTGGCTCCATCGAGCAGGTGTATGGTTGGCCTGAATCGGATGATGAGGATACGGAGGCGTTACCTCGCCTGCGGCTGCAGCTTGATCGTCATCGCATGAGCGTGCTACCACAGAGTATCCGCCGTATGAATGCGCTAGCTACGCGCTAGCGCACTCTTGTCAGCATGGTAACCACTCAGATCACTCCCAGTTTTTCCGATAGCGGCGTTGAAAAATGCGCATTTACCGTAGTCAACTCCGCTTTTTCGCCTTGCTACCAGAAAAACCGGAAGCGATCTGAGCAGTTACAGCCACTTTCGGACAGGGTGCTGAGTAGTTACTCCGCATGAATCTTTCTCGACAGTTGACCCGCTGTAACCACTGGCTTCAGCACCATGAGTCCCTTTATCTCAGTGTGCTGGCGGTAGTGATTGGTGCCTTGGCGGGGTATGCAGCATTGGGCTTCCGGCTTGGTATCGACAGGATTAGTCAGATGTGGGTGGGGGAGAGTAGCTGGTCATCAGTGCTGGCAACAGCGCCGTGGTATCTCTTTTTAATGGCTCCGGTTTGTGGCGGCATGGTGGTGGGGATCATCAATAGTTATTGGCTGGTACCGGGTGAAATAAAGATTATTCCTGCGGTAATGGAGGCGTTGGCCTTGCGTGGTGGGCGCATTAGTATGCGTAGGAGTAGTGGGGAGACGCTCAGTAATATGGTGGCGTTGGGCAGCGGTGCCAGTATGGGGCGTGAGGCTCCGACGGTGGCATTGGGTGCTGCACTCTCCTCGTTGGTTGGGCAGTGGATTCATCTCAATGAACGGCAGATGCGGGTGATGATGGGGTGCGGTGTGGCGGCGGGGATTGCCGCCTCCTTCAATGCGCCGATTGCGGGCTCGCTGTTTGCTTTGGAGGTGATTCTTACCGATTATACCATCGGCACCTTCAGCCCGATTGTGCTTGCTGCCGTCATCTCCACTGTCATTACCCGTGCCGAGGTGGGTAATTTTCCAGCCTTTGTGGTGCCCCATTTTGCACTGAGCTCTTATCTGCAAATCCCCTCGTACCTCGTGCTGGGCTTGATTTGTGGATTGTTGGCAGCGCTGCTCATTTATCTACTGCCTAAGGTGCGCGACCTGTTTCATCACGGCATTCCACACGAGATATTGCGCCCGATGGTGGCGGGACTGCTGCTTGGTCTGTTGGCATTACTGGTGCCAGAGCTGATGTCGATGGGCTATGGCACCGTGACGGCGTTGGTGAATGAGGGGTTATCGCCCCATCTGCTGGGGTTTAAGGTGCCGTTGGCTGTTTTTTTGTTGCTGCTGTTGGTACTCAAGGTGTGGACCAGTCTGATGTGCGCCGGTAGCGGTTTTGGTACAGGGTTGATCGGGCCATCGGTCTTCTTGGGTAGTGCTGCTGGGGCGCTATTCGGGCTGGTGGCGCACCAGGTGGCTCCAGGTTTTACCGCCAGCTATGGCAGCTATGCCCTGATTGGCGCCGGTGCCATGATGGCCGCTGCGTTGCAGGCTCCGGCAAGTACGATCCTGATGCTGTTTGAACTCTCCGGTGAGTACCAGATCATGATGCCGTTAATGACCGCCTGTGTAGTGGCCACCCTAGTCAAACTGGCCTTTGGCAAGGATTCGGTTTTTACCGAGGTGCTCTCCTCGATGGGAATTGATACCCAGTGGGGGATGGAGCGTGCCTGGCTGCGCTCGGTGCCGGTAAGCAAAATCCCGTGGCGAGTCGTCCCCACGGTTGCTGCCGATGCGCGGCTGGCGGAGCTCAAGGAAGAGTATGTCAAATCCGGCAAGGGGTGCGTGCAGGTGGTGGATGATGATGGCTTTCTCATTGGCATCGTTACCTTTGATGACCTCAAGGAATGGTTGCTCGACTCGACCCTAGATCAGGTAGTGGTGGCCTCTGAGGTGGCCAACCGCCAAGTTAAGGTGGTCTCTGAGTCCGACAGCCTGCTGGATGCCATCAATGTATTTGATCGGGAAAACTTTGAGCAGATGCCGGTGGTGGCTGAGGATGAGCCGAGAAAGGTGCTGGGCATGTTGGCGCGCAACGCCGTATTTTCGACCTACCACAAGATGATTGTGAAGCATGGAGAGTCGGGGCATTAGCGGTTCTGGCCACCCTAGAGCAGTGCGTATTTTGCTAGACGAAGCTTGCCTCGCCTACCCGACATCAAACGACGCGTTGATTGGGACGGTAAATTCTTCTTTGTTGGAACACCGCCGGGTAACTTGTGATGACTTCTGAAGCCGATACTCGAGCCAACTTTATTGATCCTGCTTTATCCTCAGCTGGATGGATGCGTCACCAAATTATTCGAGAATATTACTTTACAGATGGGCGTAAATTGGTTGGAAACCAGCGCGGAAGTCGCTGCTTCGTTGATTACCTTTTACATACAGACAACCAACATCTCGCCATTATAGAAGCGAAGAAACAATCAGCACCCCCCACACAGGGTCTTCAGCAAGCGATTGACTATGCTCAGAAGCTCAGTGTTCGCTTTGTCTATTCGACCAATGGCGAGAAGATTTATGAATTCGACCTTGAATCAGGCAAGGGTGATTTCGTCCCCGCCTACCCGACACCGGATGAACTGCTGGCGCGTGATGCGGGCAAAAGTAACAAGCTTGGTCGGCAACTCAGGAATATCCCATTCCACCTCGAAGCCGGTATGCAACCCCGTTATTATCAGGAGCTTGCAGTCCATGCTGCAACTGATGCGATTGGCAGTGGTAAAGAGCGAATCCTGCTAACCTTGGCAACGGGCACAGGTAAAACCTTCATCGCATTTCAGATTGTTCATAAATTATTTCAATCTCGCTGGAGTCGCCATGCGTTTGGCAAGCGCAGACCGCGTATTTTGTTTCTGGCAGATCGTAACATTCTTGCCGATCAAGCCATCAATACCTTCAACCCTTATGAAAAAGACCTGATTAAAATTGACGGCGAAGAGATTAGAAAGCGTCATGGCATCGTCCCCACCAATGCACACATTTTCTTTGCCATCTATCAGGCGATTGCCGAGCGCGAAAATATTGGTGGTTATTACAGGGCGTATCCAGAGGATTTCTTCGATCTCATCTTGATCGATGAGTGCCATCGAGGCGCTGCAAAGAATGAGGGTTCATGGCGAGCTATTCTGGATCACTTTGCACCAGCGGTGCATCTTGGCCTGACAGCCACGCCCAAACGCACGGATAATATCGATACCTACACCTATTTTGGCAGTCCTGTGTATGAATATTCGCTGAAAGAAGGGATCAATGATGGCTTCCTCACACCCTATCGAGTGAAGCGGATTCGCACCAATCTGGATGAGTTGTTGCTCACTGCCGATGATCAAATCATCAAAGGCGAATCGAATCAGGATCTGTATGAAAGCAATGATTTTGATAAAAATATCGTTGCCGATGAACGCACTGATCTGGTTGCCAAAGCGATTCTGGACAACATCAACCCGATGGAGAAAACCATCATCTTTTGCACCAATCAGACCCATGCCTTAACCATGCGGGATATGATCAACCGGCATAAAACAGTCACCGACCCCAGCTATTGTGTGCGAGTGACCAGTGATGAGGGCAAAGCAGGGCGCGATCTGCTGGAACGATTTCAGGATAACGACAGGGATATTCCTACCATCCTCACCTCATCACAAATGCTGACCACGGGTGTGGAT
>JAUZRF010000025.1 GCA_030950645.1 Mariprofundales bacterium | reverse complement strand
ACGAATTGAATATGACGGCGCTGTTTATCATGTGACTTCGCGTGGGAATGCGCGTGGAGATATTTATTTGTCAGATGATGATGCCCTCGCAAAAAGTCGAGATGTTCCCGAACTTTTCACATCAATGAAAAAATGAGCTCACCATTTGCCCCAGAATCGATGTTTATGACCTTCGGCAGGGTTTGGACACCCCATGAAAATCGACATTCTGACTTTTTGCGAGGGCATCATCCAACACCCTACCCGAAAATGGCGGTAACTGCTCAGATTGCTTCCGGTTTTCCTGATAGCAAGGCGGAAAAGCGGAGTTTACTACTGTAAATGAGCATTTTTCAACGCCGCTATCAGGAAAACCGGGAGTGAGCTGAGCAGTTACCTTAAATCATCAGTTTTTAATTCGTATTGGATCGACTAATTGAGTGGCAACACAATCTGAGTTGATGCGACTTTTTCAGCAAAGTGGCGTATTTCATTATGATGCGCTTGGGGTTGAAGGGAGTGGAATAAAGCAGATTAACCTTAATAAGATCAGTGAATATTTTGATAATTATCAAGTCGATTTTTCTCAAGAAGATCATCCTGAAAACTTATTAAAAAATACTGATATTTTGACTGATCAGTATCAAGCCACCGTTGCGGGATTGTTAATTTTTGCATTAAATCCACAGAAATTTATACCTAATGCTTGTATCTCTTTTGCGCACTTTGCGGGGGATGAATTAACCGAAGAATTAATTGATAAGCAAACGATTACTGGCACTTTGGATCTTCAGGTTGATAGTGCCTTAGCGATGATTAAAAATAATATTCAACGCCCTTCTGTTATTAAGGGGGGAAGGCTTGAGCCACTTAAATTTAATTATCCCGATAAGGTTTTTAGAGAGTTAGTGGTTAATGCGTGCGTGCATCGTAATTATGCAATTTCTGGATCAAGAATTCGTATATTTATGTTCACTAATCGCATTGAATTTATTAGTCCAGGTCGATTACCTAATACGGTCACTATTGAAAAATTAAGCTATGGTGTTTCTTATTCTATTAACCCGGTTATTGTTAAATTTATGGAAAACTTGAGATATATCGATAAATTAGGTCGAGGCTTACCGATGGTATATAAAATAGCGAAAGATAATCAAAAAAAAATCAAGTTTGAAGAGGTGGGTGAAGAGTTTAAAGTGATACTTGAGCTATGAATTAACCGGATCATGCTTGGGTTGTAACTACTTAGCTCACTCCCTGTTTTACCGATATTGGCATTGAAAAACAATCATTTACAGTAGGCTACAGACTGTAGCTCAATGCGGTGCTGTAGCCGATGTCGGTGCGTTTTACCCCTTGCGGTGGGCGGCTTTGTTGGCGGATCTCTAGCGATACTTTGAGTGCGACATCCTTGCTGATGGGTAGCGTGATGCTGCTCTCATTGAGCAGACGATAATCACCGAAACGGTGTAGGTCGGGTTGGTAGTAGAGGGTGTCTGCGAGCTTGGCGTGCTCGGTTTTGTGCTGCAGTGCCAGGTAGAGGTTGCCGCGCCAGCGGTGCGGATTGAGCGGGTCGGTGTGGTTGCTGGCGGCCTTAATCTGCTCGCTTTCATGGAAAATGCCGATGCCTAGGTGTTGCCTCATGAAGGTGATGCGCAGCCCGCCGCCAAGCAGGATGCGGCGATTCAAACGGGCGAAGTCATCCTTTTGCCATTGGCCGAATGATTCTAGTGCATAGCGTGGATTGAGGTGGTAGCGGTAACGCAAGTGCGCAAAGCCACGATTGCTGTTGCGCTGCTTGTGGCTACTGCCGTAGTCATAGCCGAGCCACAACAGCACCTGATGTGGATCGCGGTGCCATTGTGCTCCGAGGTTGGCGGTGGCGCCCAACCTATCACTGTTGCCCGCCGATCCCTTGACTGCGGCATTCAGCGTGGCGGAGATGGGCCGTTCAGGGTGTGTCAATGCTGAATCTTCAATGTTGACGATGGCGTAGGCGGGCGTACTGCTTAGCAACAGCCCGAGGCTTAAAGCAAGTCCGTTTCGCCGGAGCCAGTTACGCATGATTGTCGCCTACGATCAAATTCGCATGTTGCGAGGAGGACTCCTGTGTTGAAGGGGTGAGGTCGCGTTCGACCAGCACGCGATCCAGTGCCTCATGGATCATCGCCGGAAGTTGTGCGCGTATGGCATCACCGATTTCAGAAATTAGTCGCCGATGCGCATCGGCGCTCAAGGGCTTAGGTGGTAGTAACATCTCCTCAGTCAAGGGAAATGGGGGCGCGTTTTGCTCGGGGTGCAACACAGCCTCAAGCTGGTGGATGATGGTATCCACGGAGTTGTCATCGTGTTGGTCGATCATGGTTTCCCTTTTTTCAAGTAGGTTGGTGGTAAGCCTAGACTGACATAGGTGCGCCAGCGTTCGCGCGCCATCTGCTTGAGCGATGGATCCCATTCGTCGGAAAAATCGACGATGTTGCGAAATCCCGTGACATCGGGCGGCACCTCTAACCCCGCATTGATCAACACCTCGGGGTGGTTGTCGCGCACGATCTCGGTGGAGATCAGGATAGGCTGATCGCTTGACTCAAGGTTGTGGTCGCTATGGCGGGCGTGGGCAAGGAAGGCTTCGGGATGGATGGTCCAAAGGAGCGCATCGAGTTGCTCTGCACTGTATTCATCTGGACAGAGTATCAGTACTGGCGGGGTGAGCCGATTGCGTCGCAATAGCAGTTGGGCGATCCCTTTGACCCGATCGGGCTGCGCCAACTGCTCAAAATGTACCTTGGTGGTCATGGTGCTCTTTTCCACCGTTTCGCCAGCAGGTAAAGCGCGATTACCGGCACCAACAGTGCTAGCGGTTGTGCGGTGGATGGTTGCACGCGATAGCCGAGTCCAAGCACACCTGCGCAGATTGCTAGCAGGAGGGCGAGGATGGATGGCCACCAAGGCAGTTGCTGCCACTTTGCCACCGGCCAACGCGCGGACCAGTACCAGCATGCCGCCATGGTGGCTATTCCAATCCACCACCCCACCCAGACATCGCGTGGAAAATGGACGCCACCGTAGATGCGTCCGATGGCGGCAAGCACAAAAAAGCTGGCGACCATCCACGCGATGGATCGCTCTTCACCGCGCCATATCAGCAAGGTGGCGGCGGCCATCATGCCATCGGTAGTGGCATGTCCCGAAGGAAAACTGTGGCTCCGCAGGGCGGCGCCGAGCAGGTGGACATGCTCAAAAACCGCTGGTGGACGGGGGAGGTCAAATAGCCGCTTGATCAGCTGTGCGAACAGCCCTGAGAGGATGAACGCGGCCAGTGCCGCACACCCTTCGCGGGCACGAAACATGGCCACGGCCAGAATCACTACCACGGCAATTAAGCCATCGCCGAGACCGCTGATCAGCCCGAACAGCCGATCCAACGGGGCATTGTTGTGGCCGTTGATGAAGGTGAATAGCTCCAAGTTCCAGATCAATACCGGAATAGTCAGCCCCACCAGCAGCGCGAGGGTGAGAAGGGTGTGCCGTTTGCTCATGGTATGAGCAACGCGCGTAGTTTCCTAATAGCGGCAGAGGCTCTACTGAAAGCGAGCATTTTCCAACGCCGCTATCGGGAAAATCAGGAGTGATCTGAGCAGCTACGCTGCAGGTAGTCGAGTACTAGTCGCACACCGGCACCAGTGCCGCCCTTGGCTGAGATATTGCTGCCTTTCATATTCCAGGCAGTGCCCGCAATATCGAGGTGCGCCCACGGTAGTTCATCGACAAACCGTGACAGGAAGCAGGCTGCGGTAATCGTGCCGGCTTCACGGCCGCCGACATTCTTGATGTCGGCGATGTCACTTTTAATCTGCTCTTGATACTCCTCGTGCATCGGCAGCGGCCATACGCGGTCATGGGTGGCATCACCACAGGCATGGAGTGATTTAATGAGTTTGGCATTGTTTCCCAGCAGGCCGGATGCGTGGCAACCAAGCGCCACTACGCAGGCGCCGGTCAAGGTGGCAAAATCTATGATTAATGAAGGCTTTTGCTTGGCCGCATAGGATAATGCGTCGGCCAGAATCAGGCGTCCCTCGGCATCGGTATTTTGCACCTCGATGGTGGTTCCATTGTATGCGGTGATGATGTCGCCTGGTTTGTAGGCACCCGCACCCGCCATGTTTTCGGTGGAGGGGATTACCCCCAACAGGTTGCAGGTCAGCTTGAGCTCAGTCACAGCCTTGAAGATGCCGAGTACGGCCGCAGAGCCGCACATATCAAACTTCATCTCCTCCATTTTTCCCGCAGGTTTGATGGAGACACCACCGGAATCGAAGGTTAACCCCTTGCCAACTAGCGCAATTGGTGCATCGCCATCGTTGCCCCCTTGGTAGCGCAGCACAATGAAACGCGCCTCGTGTGCGGAGCCTTGGTTGACTGCCAGTAGTGCTGTGAGCCCCAGTTGCTTGATGGCCGCTTGGTCCATCACCTCAATTTGGAGCTTGTCATTCGCCAGTGCAGCAGCCTGATCGCCGAGGTAGGCAGGGGTGCAGATATTGCCAGGCTCATTGGCGAGGTCGCGAGCAAAACAGACACCATTGGCAGTTGCGCGCGCGATCTCAATGGCCTGATTTACCTCATCGAGCTGGCTGCGGCTTTCAATTAACAGCGTGATCTGGCGTAGTGCGCGTTGGTTTTTTTCGGTTTTGGTTTTGTATTTGTCGAAGGTGTAGAGCCCCAGCCATACCCCTTCGGCAATGGCGCGTGATCGGTCGCCGATGGTTGTGCCCTTGATCGGTAACTCACTGAGTGCCAACGAGATGTCACGCGCGCCACCCGTATTTAGTGCGCGTGCGACGATGGCGGCCAGTTGACGCAGTGTATTCAAGGTGAGTTTTTTTTCATCGCCGACGCCCAGTAGGATGATGCGTTCGGGCATAATGACATCATTATCTGCGGTATAGATGGTCTGTATTTTGCCAAAATCGCCATCATTATCAAATCTACGCAGATACTTGGTGAGCCAGTTTTCTGTTGCCTGTTGCATTTTCTCACCCGAAGGCGTCAGTTTGCGTCCGGTGAAAAGTGGCAAAACTACAGCATCATTGCGCTGTTTTTCTGCGTTGCCTGCGCGTGTGTTTATGGTGATCATGATTGATGCCCCCCGGCGTTTTTTACAGGGGGTACCTTACCCCCATTTGGGGGAAGATTGTTTTCTATGCACGGGTTGTCAATCGAATGGGAAGAGGGATGACGATTTTTCACATATCTCAGCCGGTAATGATGTTGCAATGAATATGGTAAAACACGCTCTGAAATTGGAGTTGCGGGCTGGATGCGGTTACGCTTCTCGACCAAATTGACTAGGAGTAGCGAGCAATCATGAATGTAAATAAAATTCCCGTAGGTAACGATGTGCCGAATGAGGTGAATGTGATTATTGAGGTGCCGCAGCACGGTGATCCCATCAAGTATGAGCTTGATAAAGATTCCGGAGCGATATTTGTTGACCGGTTCATGCACACCGCAATGCATTACCCGTGCAATTATGGCTTTGTCCCCAATACATTATCCGATGATGGTGACCCGGTGGATGTGCTGGTGGTTAGCAGTTTTGCCCTCATGCCTGGATGTGTTATTCCCTGCCGTCCGGTAGGGATGCTGGAGATGGAGGATGAGTCGGGGATGGATGCCAAGATCGTGGCGGTGCCAGCTTCGCGGCTCAAACCGGTGTATGATCAAGTGCATGAAATTACAGATCTGCCGCAATTCCTTACGAACCAAATTCGTCATTTTTTTGAACATTATAAGGATCTTGAGCCCAATAAATGGGTTAAGGTGTCGGGTTGGGGCGATAGGGTTGCCGCACTGCAAGAGATTGAGGCATCGGTTGCAAGGTATCAGGCATAATTACTTAAATAGTAACTACTCAGCTCACTCCCGGTTTTCCTGATAGCGGCGTTGAAAAATGCGCATGTACAGTAGTAAACTTCGCTTTTTCGCCTTGCTATCAGAAAAGCCAGAAGCAATCTGAGCAGTTACGGGATGTTTTCAATGGGTGCTGAGTAGTTACAAATAATAGATATTAGGGAGGATCCCCATGGGTAGAGAACAAGCAGTTTATTCGCCGGGTTTAGCGGGCATTGCGGCATGCGAGTCGGCGATCTCACACATTGATGGTGAGGAGGGGCGTCTCGAATATCGGGGTATCAATATTGAAACCTTGGCAGAACGCGCATCTTTTGAAGAGACTTGCTGTCTGTTGCTGAACGGAAAACTGCCGTTGCGTGCCGAGCTGCACCGCTTTGATTCCGGTCTGCGTCACCATCGTCATATTAAATTCCGCATTCGGGATTTGATGAAATGCTTTCCTGAATCTGCCCATCCGATGGATGCGTTGCAGGCATGTGTGGCGGTGCTCGGCATGTTCTACCCGCTTCCCAAGGGCGAAGAGGATGGGGCACTCAGCCCCGAGCAGGTGGAGGATGTTTGTCTGCGCCTCATTGCCAAACTGCCAACCTTGGTGGCCGCACATGCCCGGATGCGTCATGGCGATGACCCTATTTCGCCACGCGATGACCTGTCGCATGCGGCCAATTTCCTCTATATGTTGACCGGCGAGGAGCCTGATCCGCTCGCTGAGCGCATTATGGATGTGGCGCTGATCGTGCACGCGGAACATACCATGAATGCCAGCACCTTCTCTACTCGGGTCACAGCGTCTACTCTGGCCGATCCGTACACCTCGATTAGTGCTGCGATTGGAGCGCTTTCTGGGCCGCGTCATGGTGGTGCCAATGAAGAGGTGCTGGCCATGTTGGATGAGATTGGCTCCGTTGAGGCGGCGGAGGCATATCTGCATGGCAAGTTGGAGCATAAAGAGAAGATTGTAGGCTTAGGGCACCGCATCTATAAAACCAAAGACCCACGCGCCACCCTGTTGCAGTCGCTCTATGGTGAGATGGTGACCAAGTTTGGCTCCGATCCAACCTACGAGATCGCGCGGCATATTGAGCAGCTCTCCGCAGGCACGCTGGGCAAAAAAGGGGTCTGCCCCAATGTCGATTTCTATTCGGGCATTGTCTACCGCAAGCTCGGCATTGATACCGATCTTTTTACTCCGATTTTTGCAGTTTCGCGTGTCGCTGGCTGGCTGGCGCACTGGAAGGAGCAGCTCGGTCACAGTCGGATCTATCGACCACTTCAAGTTTATGTTGGCAAGCAACAGCAGGAGTATATTCCGCTCGACGATCGGTAACGCGTTGGTAACTACTCAGCTCACTCCCGGTTTTCCTGATAGCGGCGTTGAAAAATGCGCATTGACAGTAGTAAACTTCGCTTTTTCGCCTTGCTATCAGGAAAACCGGAAGCAATCTGAGCAGTTACAGCCATTTTTTGGTAGGGTGCTGAGTAGTTACACGCGTTGTAGCGGCTCAGATTACTCTCGGTTTTCCCGATAGCGGCGTTGAAAAATGCGCATTGACAGTAGTAAACTCCGCTTTTTCGCCTTGCTATCAGCAAAGTCAGAAGCAATCTGAGCAGTTACAGCCATTTTCGGGTAGGGTGCTGAGTAGCTACTTTTGATGTTGAGATAGGCGATGCGCGATGGATTCGCTGTTCCCGATAACGGAGCACCCCTAGTATGGCGGCCATGATGAAGTCGTTGCTGCATTCTTGTTGGCTCCGGTTGGCGCGCGGCAAGCAGCCTCTGGTGGTGGCGTTGGTGCTCTCCGTTTGCCTGCATCTGTTGGCCATGGTGTTGATTACGGTGGATCATCATTCCGCCCCCAAAGCGAAGGCGAAGCCCGCCGTGATGGATGTGGTGCTGTTTAAGCAGCCCAAAAAACCGAAGCCGAAGCAAAAGAACGATCAGGCTCAGGTGATTGCCAATCGAACCTTGAAGGGGACTCCGCCTCAGCACAAGGATCAGCGTACCCGCATGGCACGAGCCCCGCGTCCGCGCTTGGCGTCAAGGCCGCACCACCCCGTGCCGCCTACCCCGCCTCCAGCAAGGCCGCAGGTGCAGAAGGCACCATCGTTGTCGTTAAAGCGCCATGATCGGCGAGCAAAGTTGCATCAGGTGAAGCCGAGGAAGAGGGCTCCTAAGCATGCGCGACCCAAGGCGATGCCTACCCGTCCGATCCCATTGTCGCGGCTGTTGTCACCGGCGATGCCGTTTGCTCAAGAGTCAAGGCACCGAATGCGTGCGCGTCAACGACCATCCCTGCTGCGTGAGGCCAATATCCCGATTAACACCCGCGAGGTGAAATATGCCCCCTATGCCCACGCGTTGGTCAATGCGCTAGAGGAGCAGTGGCGTCCTAGTCAGGCCAATTACGCGGATCACCCAGATCAAGATCGGCAGGTGTTGATGCGAGTGAGTATTGATCGCGACGGCTCGCTCTCTGGCGTGGAAATCTTACGCCCCAGCCCAATAGCAGGGCTCAATACGAGCGCAGTGCAGGCCATTCACGATGCGGCACCGTTTCGCCCACTGCCATCCTCTTGGGGGCTGGATCGTGCCAGTTTTTATCTCACCTTTGAGGTGGTGGATAATGGTTTTGTCTTTCATGGAATGTGATGCGCTAGCGATGGAGGCGGTGTTGGTCTGGTACCGTGGCCATGCCCGCAGCCTGCCTTGGCGGCAGACGCGTGATCCGTATCGGGTATGGATCTCCGAGGTGATGTTGCAGCAGACCCAGGTGACTACGGTGCTGCCGCGCTATGCGGCATGGCTGGCACAATTTCCCGATCTGGCAAGCTTGGCCGTTGCCAGTGAGGAGACGGTGCTCAAGGCGTGGGAGGGGCTGGGCTACTATAGGCGGGCGCGACTATTGCACCGTGCGGCACAACAGCTTGCATCAGAGCACCGTGGGGTTTTTCCGGCGGATTTTGCTGCGGTTTTGGCGCTGCCTGGTATTGGTCGCTCCACCGCTGGGGCGATTCTTTCAAGCTGTTTTGAGGCACCGTATGCGGTGCTCGATGCCAATGTGAAGCGGGTGCTGACCCGGTGGTATGGCGTGGATCAGCCGACGGATCGCGCCTTGTGGAGCGTGGCGCAGATGCTCATTGCGGCATCGGATGCGCCGCGCGAGTGGAATCAGGCGATGATGGAGCTGGGTGCCTGCGTGTGCCGTGCCCGGCAGGCCGATTGCGCCGCCTGTCCGCTCATTGTCCACTGCCGTTCCGCGCATGCGGTGGAGTATGTTCCTCGACACCGTGCGCAGGTGAAGCATCTCCATTGGCGGCTTCATCTTTATCGCCATCCTCAGTATGGAGTATGGCTTCAGCAGCGTCCTGCCGATGGTATTTGGGGAGGGTTGTGGACACCTCCGATTGAGGAGGTGGCTCCGCAAGCTGGTGCGCAGGCGGATCTGATCCATGCCCTGACCCATCGCCGCCTGCACCTTTATGCGGTGGCAGGGGAGGGCGAGCCACCGAGCCCCGGACGCTGGATGGGGGAATCTTCGGCTCCGGCAGTGCCGGTGGGCATCCAGCGTGTGCTGGCGCTAGCTGAGCAGTTCCAGCATCCGTTTCCCCAGTAGTGCGGGGTTGTGTTCGATGGTGACACCGGCCTCTGAGAGTGCGGCGAACTTGCTGTCGGCCGTACCTTTCCCGCCCGAGATGATGGCGCCGGCATGGCCCATTCTTTTTCCTTTGGGCGCGGTGGCGCCGGCGATGAAGGCCACGACGGGCTTGGTGATGTGGTCATGGATGAATGTGGCGGCATGTTCCTCATCTGAGCCGCCGATCTCACCGATCATAATGACACCATCGGTGGCATCATCGTCCTCGAAGCGGCGCAGTAGATCGATGAAATCTAGGCCATGCACCGGATCTCCGCCGATGCCGATGCAGGTCGATTGGCCTAAGCCGACTGCGGTGAGTTGTCCTACTGCTTCGTAGGTTAAGGTTCCGGAACGGGAGATGACGCCGACGCGTCCTGCCTGATGGATCTGTGCAGGCATGATGCCGATTTTGCAGATATCTGGGGTGATGATACCGGGGCAGTTGGGGCCGATCAGCAAGGCGTTGCTGCCAGCCAACTCTTTGGTGACGCGTACCATATCTTGCACGGGAATCCCCTCGGTGATGCAGACAATCAGGCGGATACCGGCTTCAGCGGCTTCAAGGATGGCATCGGCGGCAAATGGCGCCGGAACATAGATGATCGAGGTATCGGCGCTGGTAGCCGCTACGGCATCGGCCATGGTGTTGAAAACAGGTCGGTCGAGATGGATTCCCCCTCCCTTTCCCGGGGTGACGCCGCCTACCAGTTGGGTGCCATAGGCTATCATCTGTTGGGAATGAAAAGTCCCCTGCCTGCCGGTAAAGCCCTGTACCAGCAGCTTGGTCTGTGCATTAACTAGAATGGCCATGGGTGGATCCTCCGTGAAGCGAGATCATTGGGGATTGGCTACACTTTGCAAGCAGTGTGATAGTGCATCTGCCAACAATATGAGCTGTTTCTCTCCTTGACGGGGTTTGAGTTCCACCATGCCATCCTTCAATCCGCGCTCGCCAACCACCAGTTGCAGTGGCAGTCCCATCAGCTCGGCATCCTTGAACTTCACCCCCGGGCGCTCTTTGCGATCATCCCACAAGGTATCGATGTTGGCTTCGGTGAGCTGTTGGTAGAGCTCTGCACTGGCCTCAGTCACCATCTCGCCGTTGCCCAGTGTGATGAGTGCGACCTGAAACGGTGCCACGGCCATCGGCCAGCAGATTCCCGCCTCGTCATGGCACTGCTCAACAATGGCCGCCACCAGCCGCGACACCCCGATGCCGTAGCAGCCCATGGTGGCGGTAGCGCGTTTGCCATCACGATCCTGAAACCCCACCTCCATCGGCTCGGTGTATTGCCTGCCGAGCGCAAACACCTGCCCGACCTCAATGCCACGGGCGAGGGCAATGGTGCCTCCGCAGTGCGGGCATTGGTCGTCGGCGCAGGATTGGCGCAGCTCGAAATAGTGGGCGTTGGCTGCGTCACGCGGCATGGAGAGGTGGCGCAGGTGGGTGTTGTTTTGGTTGGCTCCGGCGATCAGGTCGCAGGCAGCTTGCAGCGCGGTATCGGCAAACAGTGGGCAGGTTAGCCCTTGCGGGCCGATGTAGCCGATCACCCCACCAGCCTCGGTAATCTCGGCATCGCTGGCCATCTCCAGCGCCTCCGCATGGATGGCGCGTTGCAGCTTAATCTCCTGCAACTGGTCGTCTCCGGCGATGCAGATGGCGATGGTTTTCCCATCCAGTTCACCACCAGTGACGCGATAAATCAGGGTTTTCACCAGTTGGGATGGCGCAATATCCAGCAGCTTGGCTACCGCATCCACCTCAGTAACTCCCAGTGTCGCCACCTGCGCTAGTGGTTGTTCGTTCCCCGTTGCTAGCGGCTTGGCGCGCCCGCTAATTGCCTTCTCCACATTGGCGGCGTAGTCACACTCGGTGCAGTAGGCGATCAGATCTTCACCGGAATCGGCTAAGACATGGAATTCGTGGCTGCGATTGCCACCAATCGATCCGGTATCGGCCTCGACGGCGCGGAAGTTGAGCCCTAGTCGGCGGAAGATGCGCTGATAGGTGGCGAACATATGGTCATATTCACGCGCCAAGTCTTCATCATCGGCATGGAAGGAGTAGCCGTCCTTCATGGTGAATTCGCGTCCACGCATCAGGCCGAAACGAGGACGAACCTCATCGCGGAACTTGGCCTGAATCTGGTAGAGGTTCATCGGCAGTTGGCGCCATGAGCGGAGATCGCCCGCCACCAGATGGCAGATCACCTCTTCGTGGGTGGGGCCGAGGCAGGAGGCGTGGTCGTGGCGATCAACCAAGCGCAACAGTTCGCGCCCATACTTGTCCCAGCGCCCAGACTGCTGCCATAGCTCGGCGGGTTGCACCATTGGCAGCAGCAACTCCTGCGCTCCGGCAGCATCAAGCTCTTGGCGGATGATGGTTTCGATGTGGCGCAATACGCGTAGTCCCAGTGGTAGTAGATCATAGACGCCACTGGTGACGCGGCGGATATACCCCGCGCGCAGCAACAGCCGGTGGGAGACAACATCGGCGTCGGCAGGGTCCTGACGCAGGGTGGGGGCAAAGAGGTTGGTAAATCGCATGGCAGCAAGGCTAGAAACGCCGACAGTTTCAGGCAATGCTAGTGGGCGAATCAACCCTTTGGCGTTCCCGCTTGATGACCTTGCGGTAACTACTCAGCTCACTCCCGGTTTTCCTGATAGCGGCGTTGAAAAATGCTCATTTACAGTAGTAAACTCCGCTTTTTCGCCTTGCCATCAGGAAAACCGGAAGCGATCTGAGCAGTTACGGGATGTTTTCAATGGGTGCTGAGTAGTTACCGCATTGCTCAGCTCACTCTCGGTTTTCCCGATAGCGGCGTTGAAAAATGCTCATTTACAGTAGTAAACTTCGCTTTTTCGCCTTGCCATCAGAAAAACCGGAAGCGATCTGAGCAGTTACGGGATGTTTGCAAGGGGTGCTGAGTAATTACCGCATTGCTAGAGTGTGGAACAATGGTAACAAGATCCAAAAGCAATGCGCGCTAGCATGCCAACCAAATTGCGTCGCGCAGCCATTCAGGGAGGCGCGAGTTTTGTTGCGCTCAGCCTGATCTGGTTGCTGCACCATGCTCTGATACCTTCCTCGGATGTACCATTGCTGATGGCCGCGTTTGGGGCATCCGCGATTCTTTTGTACGGCGCACCGCAAAGCGCAATGGCACAGCCGTGGAGTATTTTTGTCGGCACCATACTTAGCGCAGTGATCGGAGTGGCGATGGGCCTGCTACCACTGCCTCTCTGGCTGGTGGAGTCGCTTGCGGTGGCATGTTCCATCATGACAATGAATATAACGGGAAGCCTCCATCCGCCAGCGGGTGCAGTGGCCTTTCTTGGTGCTAGCGGTGCGTTCTCTGCACTCGGTTTTGGTTTTGTGCTCTGCCCAGCACTCACCGGAGCAACCATCATGTTTTGTGTTGCGATGATTGCCCACCGCCTACAGCCAGATGTCACCTATCCGCTATCGTGGAGACGAACATCGGACTGAATATATTCATGGCATTGCGAAGAATCCACGATCAAAAATATCTGGCGTAGCTACGCATCGCCCTTCGGAGATGTGGAATATCTATGGGATGGAAACTGCTGTCAGAGCATCCGACTGGGTGATTCAACAGCACCCCCTTCACCTGATGAGGACGATCCTGTTGCCCACTGGCTGGCGGGCTACTTTCAAAACGAAGTAGACTCTTTCCCTGCTTTAGCCGCACCAGCCACCCCGTTTCAGCAGCGATTACGCCACGCCTTATGGCAAATTCCACGCGGTGAAACACGAAGTTATGGCGAATTAGCCCGCAATTTGAATTCCGCTCCTCGAGCCGTTGGTCAAGCCCTGCACGCCAACACCCTTCCGTTATTGGTGCCATGCCACCGGGTAGTATCTGCTCATGATTTGGGAGGATTTGCCTTTGGATGTACATGGAAGCAGTGTTTGTTGGCGTTTGAACAAGCTACAAGGTAAGGAGAATCCATGTCCGCAGTGCGTTGGCAGCACCGTTTAGGTGTACGAATATTGGCTGGGGTGGTGGCAGCACTAGCCATCGGATATGGCTTGATGTTCTATACTCTGCATCAATGGCAGAACCAAGAGATTCTCAATCAGGCACAGCAGCAATCGGAGTCGATTGCGCATACCATGATGGCTAGCCTCAAGACCCTGATGCTGGCTGGCGATGCCGAGAGTGTCCGCGATTGGCTGGCGAGACTGCGAGCCCACCCCGAACTGAAGTCCGTTGAGGTGGTGCGTCGCAATGGTATCATCGCCTTTCGTGATCTTGCCACCATGCACCAGGTCAACCACTTTCTCGGCAACACTGTTTTTTCTCGAAAGGGGTTGAATTCTCGCTCGGTGCAGGGGATCACGGCCACTGACATCCGCCGTGCAGCTAGTGGTGAAACCGTGATCGAACACGATCCTCAGCATCAACAACTCACCCTGCTGCTTCCCATTCATATTGAGAAGCCATGCCTGGCCTGCCACGGTTATGAACACAACCCGATACGAGGAGTGCTGCGCATCACCACCTCTACGGCTGATGCAACAGCAAAAATCAAGCGCAATGAACGCAGGTTACTATCACTGGCAATCATTGGCATACTCGTACTCGCTACGATCATTTTTCTACTGCTACGCGCTTCAGTATTGAATCCTATTGCACGCCTGCACCACGCCACTAGCAAAATCGCATCTGGCCGCACAGGGGTGCAGGTTGCGGTCACGGGGCATGATGAAGTCAGTGAGCTGATGGAAGCCTTTAACTCCATGAGTGCGCAGATGGAACAGAGCATGATGTCGTGTGATGATATGGAGGCAATCGTCCACTCACTGGGTGAGATGTTATTTGTCACCAATGCGCAAGGTACCATTCACATGTCAAATCAGCGTGGCTGCGACACCCTAGGCTACAATGCCAAACAGATGCTAGGTCGCACCATGGCCTCACTATTGGCGTCCGATCAGCCTGCGATGGACTTCAGTCAACCGCGCCAGGGTGAGGAGATCAATCTATGTACGCATCATGGGAAGCAGATCCCAGCGGCGCTCTCCAGCGAGTTGATCCCACCCCGCTTCGAGGATGATCCACCACAGTTTGTCCATGTGCTGCGTGATCTCACCCAGCAGAGGGAGTCCGAACGGGAGCTCCGGCTGGCGGCAACGGTGATGGATACCGTACCCAGCGCCATTATGGTAGCCGATAGCAATTCAAATATTCGACTATTAAATCCAGCATTTAGCGAAATTACCGGCTACACCATTGAGGAGGCGATGGGGAAGAACCCCCGCATTTTAAACTCCGGACGGCAGTCGAAAGCATTTTACGCCAAGATGTGGGCGCAAATTCTAGAGACCGGGCGCTGGTCGGGTGAGATCTGGAACAAGCGCAAGAATGGTGAGATCTATCCTGAGTTTTTGATCATCAACACCATGCGCGACAAAAGCGGTGCGATCAGCTATTATGTCAGCACCTTCCTTGATATCAGCGAGCAGAAGAAGCTGGAGGACAAGCTGCGTTACAACGCCAACCATGACACACTAACCGGCCTGCCCAATCGCGCACTCCTTGCTGATCGTCTAACACAGAGCCTGACTAGAGCGCGCCGTGTTACCAGTCAGGTTGGAGTACTGTTTATCGATATTGATGGCTTTAAATTGGTGAACGATAACTTGGGACACGATGCAGGGGACGCACTGCTACAACAGATCTCCGAGCGCCTCTGCAACTGTGTGCGTGAATCGGATACGGTAGCACGGGTGGGCGGTGATGAATTTGTGATCATCCTCGAAAGTGCAGAGGAGAAAACTGCCATTCTCGCGGTGGCGGAGAAGATTATTACCGTCATGCAGCAGCCTTTCACACTGCCTGCAGGTGAATGCCATATTGGTGCCAGTATTGGTATCAGCATCTTCCCTGATCTTGGTGACGAAGAGGAGACCCTGCTAAAGCAGGCCGACACGGCGATGTATGTAGCCAAAGATGGCGGCAAGAATCGTGCAGTAATGTTTGATGCCACATAGCTACTCAGATCACTTCCGGTTTGCCTGATGCGGCATTGAAAAAGGCTAATTTACAGTAGTAAACTTAAGTTTTTCGCCTTGCTGTTAGCAAGATCAGACGCGGTCTGAGCCGTTACGATGCCATAACGATGGGGGAGCATAATGCATCAGCGAGTGGTTTTAATGGCCTATTCATTTACGGCACCATAGCCTTTAGACAGTTATGTTAAGAATTATCTTTTTCCTCTTTCTGATCGTGCCGTTGATTGAGCTCTATGTGTTGATTCGTGTCGGCGCGGGTATTGGTGGGCTTGCCACCATTGCACTCTGTTTGCTCACCGCAGCGATCGGAGGGCTATTGGTGCGATTTCAAGGCATGCAAATCCTGTTCAATGCCCAGCGCCAGATAGCGCAAGGGGCACTTCCAGCCGAGCAGGGAATGCATGGCATCATGATCGCTGCTGCTGGTGTCTTGCTATTTCTGCCTGGTTTTGTCACCGATAGCCTCGGTTTTCTGCTGCTAATTCCCCCGATTCGTCAATTGGTGATACGCCGACTGCTTGGACACCAATTGGCGGGGCGCAACCGACGATCACCAGAGAGTGGCGTCATCGATGCCGAGATTATTGAAATCGACCCCCACCATCTGCCATAGTTTGATTTTGGTAACTACTCAGATCGTCTTGAAAACACCCCATAACCATTCATAAGAGGTAACTGCTCAGATTGCTTCCGGTTTTTCTGATCGCAAGGCGAAAAAGCGGAGTTTACTACTGTAAATGAGCATTTTTCAACGCCGCTATCAGGAAAACCGGAAGCAATCTGAGTAGTTACCATAGGAGATATTTTCCATGCCAACCATCACATCCACAACCCATACATCCGTCGATGCCCGTCTCGGCTTTATC
>JAUZRF010000024.1 GCA_030950645.1 Mariprofundales bacterium | reverse complement strand
ATTCAATTCGTTGTAGAGCAGGACTTTCATGGGTGATACCGTAACAGTGTTTTAGCTAATTTCCATTATAATTTCTGTCAGAACTTGGGCGCTCACCAGAATTGACCCACTTATGCTCATGAAAACTGAGCCACTGATTGCGCAGTAGTATCGCGGAAATTTCTGTAAAATGAAGGGGGGGGGGAAGCGGATATTTAGAGTTTGCTTGGGTGACCATAACGATAATCACCCTCAAGAAGGCGAGTTGAATTTCATGGTGTTTGATGCCGTAGGTTTTCGGCAGCGATAGCTGCCGGTCAGATCATTCGGGTTTTGCTGATGCTCGAAAAGATTGTCCGTCGATACGAATGGTGATGCAGTGATGTTGCAGCCTGTCGAGCAGAGCATCGACGAGTGGCTTTCGATGGAACAGATCATACCATTCCAGATAATCCAGATTCGTTGTGATGATGGTTGATTTACGGCCGTAGCGTTGTTCCATGAGTTTGGAAAATGCGTTGGCTTGTTCGGGTTTGAACGTGAGGTAGCCGAGCTCATCGATGACGAGTAGATCGTATGAAGCTAGTTTTTTGAATTGAATCCATGGCAGGATGAGGAAGCGTGAGTTGTTGACGATCAGATAGAGATTCTTCTTTCGCTGCTCGTGTGTCCAGCCGATATACTAGTCGCGTGGGGCGCACATGAAGCTGAGCAGGGAAGTATCTGTTTGTCGACCATGACGAAATAGCGTAGCTGTGCACCGTGCAGGTTCTTATAACCCAGATAGTGGTAGCGATGCAATATTCATTCCAAAGTTTGGAGCTTGCCTTGCTGACAAGCTGAAGCTCCAGTGGTGCCAATGCGTGAACTGGCTCGCTCCGTTCTATCCCCGGTTCAGTTACCGAGGCTTATCTGTGGGTACTTTCCAATGGTAAGTGTCTTTTCCTTACCTTGAAACCGGTATTTACGCTTCCAAGTTTTACTGCTTGGTCGAACGAATAGGTACAGCCCTTCCCCATCAAACAGCTTAATCTGTTTCTTACCAGATGGGACTTTCGCCGTTCTGCATTCCATACCTTTCAGCTTTATTGCCACCTCATGAAAACAAAGAGATTATCCATAAGTGGGGGGGTAACTACTCAGGTCACTCCTGTTTTTCCCGATAGCGGCGTTGAAAAATGCTCATTTACAGTAGTAAACTCCGCTTTTTCGCCTTGCCATCAGAAAAACCAGAAGCGACCTGAGCAGTTACGGGATATTTTCAATGGGTGCTGAGTAGTTCCAGTGGGGGTTCAGTTTGAGGTTACATAAACTGAATCTCCAGTTGAATCCCCATATTATATGAATAGCCAACGATTTATGAGGCTTCAGGACACTCGCTGAAAACAAAAAATGGAGGCAGGGGCGGGAATCGAACCCGCGGTGGAGGTTTTGCAGACCTCTGCCTTACCACTTGGCCACCCTGCCGAAAAGATAAAAAGGGGCAGAAGCCCCTTTTTAGTTACCAATCGTAACTACTCAGCACCCTACCCGAAAATGGCTGTAACCGCCGCTCAGATTGATTCCGGTTTTTCTAGATAGCAAGACAAAAAATCGGAGTTTACTATTGTAAATGAGCATGTTTCAACGCCGCGATCAGGAAAACCGGAAGTGAGCTGGATAGTTACTACCAATCATGGGAAAAAATGGAGCGGGAAACCGGGTTCGAACCGGCGACCTCAACCTTGGCAAGGTTGCGCTCTACCAACTGAGCTATTCCCGCAAACGGCGGCGAATACTGAGAATCGTCATGGCGAAGTCAAGCGCCACCTCTTGCAAATTCCGCGCCACAATCCTTCTACTGGTGAATCGCCCTACCCTCACTATCCAGCACCGCCTCGTGGATCATCTCCGACAGCGTCGGATGCGGAAACATGTGGTGCGCCAGCTCCGCCTCAGTGCTCTCCAGCGTGCGCGCCAGCCCTAGCGAAACAATCATCTCTGTCGCCTCCGCGCCCACGATATGCGCACCGATTAATTCGCCAGACTCCGCATCGAAAATGGTCTTGACCAGCCCTTCCGTCTCGCCCAGCCCCATCGCCTTGCCATTGGGGGCGTAGGGCATACGGCCAACCTTAACCTTGATCCCTTGCGCTTTGGCCTGCGCCTCGGTCAAGCCGGTCGAGCCCACCTGCGGCTGGCAGTAGGTGCAGCCGGGCACATTGCTGTAATCTACCGGGTGCGGCCTGCCGCCAGCAATCGCCTCAACACAAACAACGCCCTCATGGCTAGCGACATGGGCCAGCGCAGGTGCGCCAATTACATCGCCAATCGCATAAATGCCGGGCTGATCCGTGCGGTAGTAGCCATCAACCGCAATGGTATTCCGCTCCACAAAAATCTGCGTCTGCTCCAGACCAATGCCATCGGTATTCCCAACCACGCCAACCGCCACCAGCACCCGATCACCCTCGATGCGTATCTCTTTATCCCCTTTGTTATAGACCACTACACCACGGCCACCCTCGTTACGGGCGGAGGAGACCATGGCACCGGTCACCACCTTAATCCCCTGCTTGGCAAAGCTGCGCGCCACCACCTTGCTAATCTCCGCATCCTCCAATGGCAGCACCTGATCAGCTGATTCAATCACTGTAACTTTGCTACCCATTGCATTGTAAAAATAGGCGAATTCCATACCTATGGCACCAGATCCGATGATGACCAACTCCT
Source organism: Mariprofundales bacterium (assembly GCA_030950645.1). Classification (GTDB taxonomy): domain Bacteria; phylum Pseudomonadota; class Zetaproteobacteria; order Mariprofundales; family J009; genus JAUZRF01. Next base: position 8,588 of record JAUZRF010000024.1, on the reverse strand, counting down.
TGGGCAGCCCCTTGGGTGCCAGTGCCTGTTTGTAGGTAATCACCACCTCAGCATCCACCTCCATACCTGGGAAGGCACGCGCTTTGGCACCGGTAGCGATGATCACATGTTTGGCGGTCACAGGCGTGATGACGCCATCTTTCTCCACCACGAGCTTCTCCGCGCCCTCAAATCGAGCAAAGCCTTCGATATGGGTCACCTTGTTCTTTTTGAACAGAAAACCGATACCCTTATTAAGTTTAGCCGAGATCTTGCGCGAACGCGCCACCGCCACTGCCAGATCCGGCGTGGTTTCACTCACCCCCAGCCCCAACTCCTTGCCATGCTGGCGAATCGTCTGCACCAACTCACCTGTATGCAGCAACGCCTTGGTCGGGATGCAGCCCCAATTCAGGCAGATACCACCCAGATGCGTGCTCTCAATGCAGGCCACCTTCAGCCCCAGCTGTGCCGCCCGAATCGCCGCCACATAGCCGCCGGGACCAGCACCAATCACCACCAAGTCGTACTCACCATCCGCATTAAACAGGCCCGATGGCTTAAGATTAAACTCCCCATCATGCTCTTCGTCCGCCGCCCCCTCCATTGGCGCGGCAGAAACATTCGCCACCTCCAGGTGAGACGGTGCAGAGGTCACCACAGCCGCTACGGGTGATGCCACAGGAGCAGGCGTATCATCTACCTGCGGTTGGTAATCGACAGCTACCGCTTCATCCTCTTCCGCGATCACCGCAATCGGTGCACCCACGGCCACCACGCTACCTGCTGGAGCCAGTATCCGATGAAGTGTTCCCTCATCAACCACCTCCATCTCCATAGTCGCCTTGTCTGTTTCGATCTCAACAAGCACTTCTCCAGAGACCAATTCATCACCCTCTTGCTTGAGCCAACGCGCAATTTTACCTTCGGTCATGGTGGGAGAGAGCTGGGACATAAAAAGATCAATCGGCATCAAAAACTCCAGTAAACAAGATAATGCGCATGCTAGCTAGCGCCGAAACAGACGCCACAACCAGATACCTCCCACCAGCAACATCACGCTGGAGAGCAACATCCCCATCGTTACCGATTCAAACAAAAAACCCAATTGCACATCCGGCTGACGAAACTGCTCACAAAAGATCCGTGCTACCGCATAACCTACCAAAAACAGCGCCACCCGGGCGCCCGCCGGCCACGGTCGATTACGGGTTAGCCACAGCACTGCAAACAGCAACCACCCCTCCAACGCCATCTCATAAAGCTGGCTCGGGTGTCGCGGATCGGGACCAGCCTGAGGAAAAACCATCGCCCACGGCACATCGGTTACCCGACCCCATAACTCACCATTGATAAAGTTACCGATTCGTCCCAACGCCAACCCAATCGGAGCCACTACAGAGATTCGATCAGCCAACTCCAGCAGGGGAAGGCCATGACGACGGCAATACCACCAACCGGCAACAATCGGCCCAACTAGACCTCCATGAAAGCTCATACCACCACGCCAAACATAAAGCATTTCAATTGGATGCGCCATGTAGTGCGAAAAGTTGTAAAACAGGATATAACCGATCCGTCCCCCCAGCACCACGCCAAGAATCAAGATAGTAAACAGCCCCTCATAAGCCTCCTCGCTAACCACGGTTCCCCACATTCCAGCCTGCCGCAGCTGCAGCCTTACCAAGTGCCAAACAGCCAAGAATCCACAGATATACATGAGCCCATACCAATGAATCGCTAACGGGCCAATCTGCAAAGCCACAGGGTTAATATGCGGTGCAATCATCGCTTAAGCTCCTCGCCATAAAATTTCATCATGGCGCACAATCTATCGTGACTTGATGCACATCGCGAAAGGTAAGGCGCATAAAGCGGCAATCCCTCGGTAACCGATGATGCAAGGTCTGGATGGCATCAGAGAGGCCAATCGGCTGCTGCAAAAGCGTTGCCAACTCACTAATCGCCACGCTGCGCACCACTGGCACCATGCTGTGCTGGGCATTGGGATCGTAACGGGGCAGTACTACCATACGAAGTCGCGATGGTCGCTGCGCCACCAAGTTTGGCAACCAAAGCTGTGAGGTTCGCGGCGCGCCTTGCTGATCAATGAATTGGTAAAACCCTCGCGTAAAGCAACCGCTTCCAAGCATCTTTTCATGCGTAAAAGCAGGATGAGTCAAACACTCCCACTGCAAAGGGCGCGGAAATGGATGGATGGTGCCATCTTCTGCCAACAGGGAGAACTCATCGCTCAAATAGTGCCACTTCGCCAGTAAGAATCGGGTGCAAAGGCTAGATTTTCCAGCACCAGAGATGCCCGCGAACAGCACTGTGCCATCGCTGTTCGCCACCGCTGCGGCATGGATAGAACACAATGCTGGCATTATCGCCGCCACCACTTGACGGTAGAGAGAAAGTTCCAACGCAGCAATAATATTACCGCCATCAACATCTTGCCACAGCGCTATCCCATTACTATCAAGTCGCCAGCGATCACCTTGCCGAGTAATAGAAAAGGCAATCGATGGCGTAGGCGTACCGGTACTGCCATCGGGATAGAGTGCCAGCAATGGAGCCAGCATCTGCATCATCGATTCGGGTGCAGTAATCGCTACCAACTCACCTGCGACCAGCCAATGACGGTTTAAGATTTGGGACATTTCATGTGAATGTTTGCGCGATGAGCTACGGCCATGCGATCAAAGAGAAGGGCAATCAAGCCGTAATTATGATTCCAATAGCTGATACTGAGTCAATTCTGCCAGCAACGCGGCAACATCCGCTTCAACCTGCACCGAGTCTGCTCCAGAGGCCTGAGTAATTTCGTTGGCAATATTCTGCGCGGTATGCTTGCCATCACACATCTCCAGCACTGCGGCTGCCGTTAGATTGAGTGACACACAGCGCTGACCCTCACCATCAATCACCACCACCTCATCGATCCCCTCTAACTCCTCCAACTCTAAACCGGGCTTAGCTTGCGGCAACGCGTCACTTCTCATCTTCCCTCCCTTTCAATAGATATGCGGTAAGCTGGCAATCTGCGCAGGTCAACTGCTGCTGACAATCCCGCCAACGCGATCCATCCGGCGGGCTTGGCAAAATAGACCCCGCCAACTGCTCACTAATGGTGCCTTGATGAATCGAACCCAAAGAGACCTGCCGCGAAAAGATACAGGGGTAAAGCTGACCATCGGCGCTAACACATAGCTTCCCTGCACGACTTGCCTTCGGTGGTAAAAAAACCGGTGGCGAGAAATCAGATGGGGATGGCGCCATCGCCTGCGCCACTCCGCGACCGATCGCACGCACACGATCCACATGAATCGCGCCCGCATCCACCCCAAGCTCGATCAAAAAAGCACGGGTAGCCTCCGCATCCATCTGGTTAGGCCCCATCAAAATCATACTGGCACGCACCCGGAGATTGGCGGCAAGCGCCCGACGCATCGCCGCCACCGTTCGCACATGGCTACCAGGAACGCCTGTGATTGCATCATGGTGCGCCCCATTGTGCGAGTACAGTGAAAAGGCAAATTTAGGAGCAAACGGCCGCAACTGCGCTAGCAACGCATCGTGCAACAGCAGTCCGTTGGTATAGATCTCCACCTCGGCAAAATCGAGCGCAACGGCATACGCAACCAGTTCAGGAAGATCGGGGTGAATCAGTGGATCGCCACCGGTAAACTGCACCCGAGGACGGCCAAGCTGGCGCGCTTGATCGAGCACCCGTTCTACCTGAGCTTTGGTCAGCATCTCTACCCGTTCAGGATCCGAACCAGCATAGCAGTGCAGGCAACGCTCATTGCAACGCAGGGTTAGTTCGATAAAGAGCAACCCTAGAGATTTCCCTACCACCAAACCATGTCGATCCACGGCCATGGTCGCCTGCGCGAGGCCTTCCAGCGCAGGGTTGGCTCTAGCCAATAGTTGGAGCCGACCACGCAGTGATGCAGAATCACAACCATCCGCCAATGCAGTCAGCGCATCAGCCATGGTTCCGGTGAACAACAAAGGTGGATAACCATTGCGATACAAGCGCATGCCATCAGCACATGCCTGCAACGACACGCACTCCCCCCCAGACAGAAACAGCAGCCGAGGGGGCTGCTGTTCTAGATTGAGGGATTCAGATAATGAAAACGAAATCGGACGCTCTATGAGCTTTTTTTGTCTCCAGACGAGCCGTCTCCAGACGAGCCATCTCCAGACGAGCCGTCTCCAGACTTACAACCGCTCTTCTTGTCATCACACTCCTTGGAGTTTTTCTCTCCACTGCGACCACAAGGGGCACAGAAGCAGGGCGCACAAGAGGCGTTATTGCTTCCACCGCCGCCAGATTTATCCTCGCTTTCTTTATCCTTGCTCTGCTTATCACCTCTCGCCCACGCGCTATTTTGGCTAAACACCATCGCCCCCAGCACAGCGGGCGGAATATACGCGCCCATTTTCAGTAAACGGCGGCGTGCAGAGAAATCGGTTTTAGGTTCTGGTGTGTTCATGGTGAGACCTCGTGTTTCAAACAAAAAATGGTAACTACTCAGATCACTCCTGATTTTTACCGATAGTGGCGTTGAAAAATGCTCATTTACAGGAGCAAACTCCGCTTTTCCGCCTTGCTATCAGCAAAACCGGAAGCGATCTGAGCAGTTACAACTATTTTCGGGCAGGGTGCTGAGTAATCATAAAAAAATAAAAACCGTCGACAAGCGTAAATTATTGCAAACATAACTACAAGTAACGAAATATAATGTAGCATTGCGCCCATGTCAAACACCGAACATTTCCACCGCAGCTGCTTTGCCTGTCTCCTGCGCGGCGACCCGGAGTTCGACCATGCATTGCTAGAGACGGCTGCATTCTGGCGTCAAGCACGCATGGAGGGGGTTCTGGCGCTGCTCTGGCACCAACTCGTCAGCAAAAACATCCAGCTATCGCCAGCCATTCAGCTACAAATCCGCGATGCACTGCGGGAACAAACGATTGAACTTGGCATCATTCGCCATGCCGCCAACCAGGCGCTCACCACCCTGGATCGCGCGGGTATTCGTGTGATCATGTTGCGAGGGCTGGCACTGGCCGAGACACTCTACCCCCGCGCCTCACTGCGTCCGCAGTCCGATATCGACCTGCTATTGAATCCAGTACAAATGCAACCAGCCCTAATCGCCTTAGGAGCAATCGGTTTCGCCCCGATCAACAGCTGGCAACCGCATCTATTGGTGCGTGGTGATGCACTCATTGACCTCCATGACGAGCCATTGGGCGGTGATCGTATCCAAGCGTGGAGGCAGCTCACCCCACTATCGGGCAATACATTTTTTGCGCAGGCGCATCATGACGGCAACACCCTGCGCATCCCCGACTCACTCCAAATCCCCTGGCTCTGCTTTCACGCCACCAAGCACTCCTTTGAACGGCTTATATGGCTCAATGATATCGCACTATTAGCAAACCAGATCAGCCAGAACCAAACATGGGATCAAGCCATTACCACCATCCACCAGCTTAGGCTAGAACACCCTTGCTACTTCAGCCTGAGCTATTGTGTTGAGCAATTCAATGCAGAAGTCCCTGATGAAGTCTTGGCGGCCATCCGACCTGCGATGGATTGGCGTGAGCGCGCCTTGCTCCAACGGCACCTGACCCATGAACAGATCCCTTTTCTGGCCGAACGCCTGTTTGCCCGCATGCTACCTCGCCTACGCCAACGCTTGGCATTCTGGTACGAAACCATCATTCCACGGCATGAAGTCCGCGAACAGATTGCTGCCGGAGGTTGTGTCAAATGCACATTCATCCGCACCCGTCTGCGTCAATTGGGGCTCGCTATCTCCATGCTGCACCTCGAATGGCGTGGATGGAGATTGCTATTTTGCAAACATTGACGCCATTGATCCATTCCCGACAATGGTTGGCTCACTCGGCTACTCCCGCGCAGGGGGCGGAGATCATCGCAGCTAACGCCGCGCCTACAGGAGTTCCATCATCGTCCCGCCACTAGAACCTTCCGCATCATTAGCACTGGCAATTGGTGCAGGCTACCTCTCCGGCTCCATCCCCTTCGGCCTGCTCTTTTCTCGCTGGCTGGCCGGGATTGACCCGCGTCAAACCGGTAGCGGCAACATTGGTGCGACCAATGCCATGCGTGCGGGCGGACGCAAAGTTGGTCTATTCACCCTCCTCGCTGACATTGCCAAAGGCGCGTTGCCAGTAGCCGCCACCCTGCCCTTCGGGCAACCTATCATCACCGCCACAATTGGATTAAGCGCGGTGCTCGGCCACCTGTTTCCGATCTGGTTAAAGTTTCACGGAGGCAAGGGCGTTGCCACCATGCTCGGAGTACTGCTCGCTTGGCAACCACTGGCAGCACTGGCGGCAGGCGTGACCTGGCTGATCATCTATCGCGTTAGCCATTATGTCTCCCTCGCCTCTATTTTAGCCAGTCTGGTACCACCGATATTACTGCTAGCTAATGGCCATCACTTGCTCGAAGTCTCCGTTAGCGCCACGCTTTCGCTCCTATTGATTGCGCGTCACCATGCCAACATCTCACGATTACTTACTGGAGAGGAACCGAAAACCCAATGAAAATTCTGCTTTCCACCCTGATAATTTTAAGCCTGATGGTAGGCAACACCTTCGCCGCCGCCCACCATGGCGATGCCTTGCAGCTCAAGGGCAATATCCATCAGCCATACATCGTGCAACCCGGAGACACACTCTCGGATATTGCCCACCACCTCTTTCGTAACCCCGAACAGTGGCTAAATATCTGGGAACATAACCTATCCATCACCAACCCCGATCTGATCTACCCCGGCAATAAAATCTGGTTTAATCCCCAGCAAAAAAAGCATGGCGGGCTGCGTATCACCCGTTCCCATCCTGAGATTCATATTCTCCCAGTGCAACGAGGGGATCCAAAAATGGATCACTCCCTGATGCTCTCCATTCTGCAACGCCATGATCTCATTGCGGCCAGTGCAGAGGTCGGCATTGGCCGCATCATAGATGCTCCCGATGGCAGGCTTAATTTTGGTGCAGGTGATCCTATCTATGTCCGACTCGACCAGACGGCCAATGTTGGCGACCGTTTCGACATCTTCCGCAATGCGGCCACAATCACACCTCCTGGTGCCGACCACCCCATTGGACTACTGATCGCCCATGTCGGTCAGTTAAAAATCGAATCAAAAGCTGAGGATGGCCTCTACCGCGCCACGATTACCCGGGCGTTTGAAGAGATTACCCGTGGCGACCACCTCAAACCGGCACAACGCATCAACCCGCACATCACCCCCATGCCACCCAGCCACGCAATGCATGGCCAGATCATCCATATCCGCAATGCCGCGTCCGAAGCCGGACAGCATCAAGTAGTGGCAATCGATCTAGGAACCAAGGATGGCGTCACCCAAGGCACCCTGCTGACCGTGCGCAAAAAGGGGAGAATCATCACCGACAAAACCACAGATCAACCCGTCCAACTACCATCGGAAAATATCGCCACGCTTCTCGTCATTAACCCGCAGCCCATCGGCTCACTCGCCTTGGTGACCCAATCAACCACCGCGATCAACCTTGGTGATCAGGTCATCGGCACCCCCACCAACAAATAGTCTGAATTCGGGTAACAACTCAGCTCACGCCCGGTTTTCCCGATAGCGGCGTGTCGAGTAGACTGGTGACTCGAATTGCTTAGCTCGTTGTTGAAGTGGATCCAATAGCAAGGACAGTGGATAAATCAATTTAAGAGTGCCTCTCTGGTCTGTTGATTTTCGTTACCCCGTCTTGAAACCTGCTGGCCTTTGGTGAGCGTTGAGCACCTAAGCTGCCTTTGGGTAATCAGCCGTTCTAAACGGCCTGCCTCATCGTGGCACAACCCCCTCAAATAAGCCGAAATGCACCGAAAAAAGGGGACAGTATACTTACCTCCTCGCTTTAACGAGGCAATGCTCATCTATTGAAAATGCATGGAATCGCTCCTGCACAGATGCCCCGAGAAGGTAAGAACGAAATTAGTATACTGTCCCCTTTTTTCAGCGTAGCGTAGGAGCGTAGCGAGTCCGACTGGATTTTTCTGGTTAGCTGTATGTTCTTTCACGACACTCTCTGATAGAAGAAACTATATCATCTGAGGATATGCCAAGGTCAACACCTGTAACATCAAGAGGTGATTTTTTCACACAGGCAGGTCTTATATAAAACGATTCACCATCTCTCTTTTCAATGCAAACCACACCTTCATTTTTTGCTTTATCCAAAATAGATGCAAAATTCTGTCGTGCTTCTGTAAAGCTATATTCTCTCATCGCTTCACCTCCAAAATATGTATTCCCATTTTCTCTGCCGCAATTTTTAAACCCTTATCCAAAGTAATGAGGGGCGTGCTTGTTTGCTGTGCGCATTGAATGAAGTGGACCCCATAGCAAGGACAGTTGATGGATCAATTTAAGAGTGCCTCTCTGGTCTGTTGATTTTCGTTATCCTGTCTTGAAACCTGCTGGTCTTCGGAGCCGCGCGTCGCCCTCCTCGAGGGCACGGCGACGCGCGGCTCCGGAGGGCGGCAGGTTTCCTGCGCTGGTCTTTGGTGAGTGTTGAGC
>JAUZRF010000023.1 GCA_030950645.1 Mariprofundales bacterium | reverse complement strand
TCTGGTTTCTTGATGTTTAGAGTATTAAACCATGAAGGCAATGGTGATGATGGCAACGAAATATGTCAAATAGGTTGAAATCGGCCTATGATGCGATCATCTCGCTTCTGTCTAATTAACTGATGCCCTCGCAAAAAGTCGAGATGTTCCCGAACTTTTCACATCGATGGAAAAATGAGCTCACCATTTGCCCCAGAATCGATGTTTATGACCTTCGGTAGGGTTTGGACACCCCATGAAAATAGACATTCTGACTTTTTGCGAGGGCATCATCATCTGTTGTGCAAAAATAATCAACTTTCATATTTATAGCACAGGCTAAATGTAATGCATCCATTGCCTTCATGGTTTAATACTCTAAACATCAAGAAACCAGAAAGTAAAAAATAGCTTCAGCTCACGAAGGTGCTCCAGATGATTTCTGGGATAAATTCATTCGTTTTGCTGCTAGCCATAGGCATGGCAATAGCTATGTTCGTTGGATGGTGGTTCGGGCGGAGGATTACTTGGATGCGATTGCCAAACCTATCAACAGTTATCAACCAGCTGATGTGCGTATGTGCTTCGATGAATTTTCAGGTAGTCGGATAGTGGTGGCTCGCTTGGTGATAGCCATGCGCGGCCTTCCACCAGCTATTGATGCGTGTTAACACTTTAGCATTCAAGGGATCCGCTTCAGGGTTGTTATGTTTACCTTTATTTGAGGGGGGTCATCCCTCGTTTAGCAAGGGCTCCCGAATCAGCCGTTCTAAACGGCCTGCCTCATCGTGGCACGACCCTCCCCCTCAAATAAGTCAGAATGTAATAGCTACAGCGTTACGGGACAAAAGGGGTGCTGGATGGTTATCCCAACAGTAGATCCGCTGCATCGGTGATGTGCGCGGCCTCATCCAAGCCTCGCATCACCGCTACGCCGTGTGCTGAGCTCGGGACTTGGTTGCGGTTGTCGGGGTTGATGCCACCCAATGCAAGCACCGGGATGGGTGACTGTGTGGCAAGCGCGGTGAAGCGGTTCGCTCCGAGTGCGGTGGCCTTTGGGTGGCTGGCGGTGGTGAATAGTGGCGAGAGCAGGGCGTAATCGATCCCTGCGAGCGCCGCCTGTTTCAGCTCTGCGGCCTGGTGGCATGAGGCGGAGATGGTGAGCGCAAGGGGTGCGAGCCAGCGGCGCATGGCGGGCGCTTCGTCGATGGCGGTGCTGGAGAGGTGCACACCATCTGCGGATACCGCGCGGGCAATGTCGGCCTGGCTATGAATGATTAGTTGGGCATGGTGTTGGCGGGTGAGTTCGCGCAGGGTGGAGGCTAGTGCTAGCAGCTTGCCGGAGTTCAGGGTGGGCTCTCGTAACAGAACCCCATCGACTCCATGTTGTAATCCAATCCGCACCACCTCCAATAGCCGCTCCTGACCGGTGCGGCTGCTGTCGGTGATGTAGAGTAGCTGTGGGGCGGTGTTATCCCTCTTCAAACAGCCCGATGGTACGCAGCCGTTGTTGACGCTGTTGTAGCAAGCTCTCGACAGGCAGGGCGAGCAGTGGATTAAGTTGTTGTAGTAGTGTGGCTTTAAGCTTGGCTGCGGCCTGTTTTGGGGCGCGGTGCGCACCATAGGAGGGCTCGGGGATAATGGCATCATTGATACCCAGTTCGCGCAAATCTTTGGCGGTGGGCTTGAGTGCCTCTGCGGCTTGTGCGCTAAATTTACGATCATGCCACAGAATGGCGGCACACCCTTCCGGGGAGATCACCGCATAGGTAGAGAACTGCTGCATGAGCAGGCGATCGCCAACCCCAATGGCCAGCGCGCCACCCGACCCGCCTTCACCGATGACCGTGCTGATCACCGGCACTTTAAGCACGGCCAACTCCATCAAATTGCGGGCAATCGCCTCGCTTTGCCCATGCTCTTCGGCATCGATTCCCGGCCAAGCACCGGGGGTGTCGATGAAGGTGAGTACCGGCATGGCAAAGCGCTCGGCGATATGAAATAGGCGCAGCGCTTTGCGGTAGCCCTCTGGGCGTGCCATGCCGAAGTTACAGGCGATTTTCTCTTTGGTAGTGCGCCCTTTGTGCTGGCCGACCAGCATCACGCTGATGCCATCGAGGCTGGCGGTTCCTCCAATGATAGCGCCATCATTGGCAAATGCGCGATCTCCTTTTAGCTCTTGGAAATCATCGAAAATCATTGGGATGTAATCGAGAAATCCGGGGCGATCCGGATGGCGCGATAGCTGGCATATCTCTGCCCGTGATGCGTTGGCGTAGATCTGCTCGGTTAGGAGATCGCGTTTCTTCTGTAATTGGATGATCTCATCATCAACATTGACCTCGCCATTGTTGGCAAGTTGAGCGAGTTCGTCGATTCGCATCGAGAGTTCGGCAATTGGGCGTTCAAATTCGAGATAGCTGGCCATAGATGGTTACTCCGTATTGCTCTGAGGCGGTTTTTTAATGAATCGGCGCTTGGCGGGGGGGACCTTCCACTCCCGGCGCTCGCAGCGCATACCTTTGCCGAATTGGCGCTGAAATTGTTGGTGCACGGTGGTGTTCCAGCACAATCGCACCCCACTGTTGAGTTCGGCGATGCTGCCATCGGGCAGGCGGACATCCAATACCAGCGTGGTCTCTCCAGGGTGGTCACGGGCGGCCTGTTGAATGGATTCGATAGCTGCAGCATCCCAGAAGATGGCGCTGCTACGAAGCCGAACTCGGCTAATCAGCTTTGGCAGTGCCTCGGCGAGGAGGTGGAGTTCATGAACCAAAATCGAGGGCTTTTCCCGACTTTTGTCGAGATATCCCACCAGCAGCAGCGGCTTTTCTTGCGCCAATAGCTCGCGATATTGCGTATAGTTTTTCGCAAAGAATACCGATTCAGCGCTACCGTGGAGATCCTCGACCTGAACAAAGGCCATGGTTCCCTTGCCGCCACGATGCTCGCGTATTGAGCTTACGCCTACCGCTACAACCACTGGGCTTTGATCCTCCATACGGAGAATATCAACCAGATTTCCGCTGCCCAGTTGATCGATATTGGCCAGATAATCTTGGAGTGGATGGCCGCTGAGGTAAAACCCCAGCACCTCGCGCTCCTGCTGCAGGCACTCCCCGGCGCTCCATTCCGGCAGTTGCGGGAACAGCGGTGTCGCTGGCATCTGTGTGGCCGAGAAGAGCGATCCTTGGCGGTGCGTTTGGCGTTTTTTGCGGGATTTCAGTCCGCTTAGCGCGTGATCTATTCCTTCAATCGCGGCATGCATATGTGGTAATACGCCGTTGGTGGCTCCGGCTTTAATTAATGACTCCATCAGCCGTTTGTTGATCTGTTTATCCCCGCAGCGGGTGACAATATCCTCCAACGAAGTGAATGCGCCGCCTTGGTTGCGTTGTGCGACTAGGTCGAGCGAGGCGGCTTCGCCTACTCCTTTGATGGCACCGAGTCCGAAGCGGATTGACCGCTTCTCCGGCACAAATGCCCACTCTGAGGTATTCATGTCCGGCGGTAGAATGGTGATCTCCATCCGTTGGCAGTCGCTGACCAAGGCCGCGATTTTATCACTGTTTCCCATGTCACAGGAGAGGGTGGCGGCCATGAATGCTTGGGGAAAGTGTGCTTTGAGGTAGGCGGTTTGGTAGGCGATCAAGGCATAGGCTGCGGAGTGGGACTTATTGAAGCCGTAACCTGCGAATTTGGCCATGAGGTCGAAGATATATTCCGCCTTGTCGGCGGCGATGCGGTTTTTGGTGCAGCCCTCCATAAAGATGGTGCGCTGCTTGTCCATCTCTTCTGGTTTTTTCTTACCCATGGCGCGACGCAGCATATCCGCCTGTCCCAGCGAGTAGCCAGCCAATACCTGGGCGATTTTCATCACCTGCTCCTGATAGAGGATGACGCCGTAGGTCTCCTCTAGAATTGGCTTGAGCTGCGGCAGCGCGTAGACGCTCTCCTGGCGGCCATGTTTGCGTTCGATAAAATCCTCGACCATGCCCGACTCCAACGGGCCGGGACGGTAGAGCGCAACCAGCGCGATAATATCCTCGAAGCAGTCCGGAAGGACCTTGCGCAGCAGGTCGCGCATGCCGTCCGACTCGACCTGAAACACCGCACTGGTCTGTCCTTGCTGCAAAAGGGCGAAGGTTTTTTGGTCATCCATCGGGATGGTGACGATGTCGAAATCGGCCAACTTAGGCTCGCGGCGCACATTGCGGCAGGCCTTATCAATCACGGTCAGGGTTTTCAGTCCCAGAAAGTCGAATTTAATCAGCCCCATCTTCTCGGCGTGCGCCATGTCCCACTGCACCACCTTACCCTCTTCGCCCGAGAGCTTGAAGAGTGGCGCCACCTCGACCAGCGGGGTGCGTCCGATTACCACCCCAGCGGCGTGGGTGCCTGCGTTGCGGTGCATCCCTTCTAGCTTGGTGGCGAGGTCAAACAGTGCGGTGACTTCCGGATCCTCTCGGCGCATCGCTTCAAGTTTGGGTTCTTCGATCAGCGCCTTCTCCAGCGTCATCTTGAGGTCGCTGGGGATCAGCTTGGCGATGGTATTGATCTTGCCGAGATCGATCGCCAATACACGGCCGACATCGCGCACCACCGCCTTGGCCTTCATCGAGCCGAAGGTGATGATTTGCGATACCCGCTCCTGGCCGTAATGCTCGGTGACATATTGAATCGCCTCACCACGGCGCTCCATACAGAAATCGATATCAAAATCGGGCATTGAAACCCGTTCGGGGTTGAGAAACCGCTCGAATAGCAGGCCGTAGCGAATTGGATCAAGGTCGGTGATCAGCATGGCGTAGGCGACCAGCGACCCTGCGCCGGATCCTCGTCCAGGGCCGACCGGAATCTCTTGCTGTTTTGACCATTGAATAAAATCGGCGACAATGAGGAAGTAGCCGGGGAAACCCATTTTTTTAATCACGCCCAACTCAAATTCGAGCCGCTGATCGTACTCCTCGCGCTGCGCATCGGGCCGTCCGAAGAGGATGGTTGGCCAGCGGCCATCGAGGCCTTTGGTTGCCTGCTGGCGGAAATAGGCATCGATCTCAATGCCATCGGGCAGGGCGAAGTCTGGCAGTTGGTAGTTGCCAAATTGCAGATCGACATTGCAGCGATTGGCGATGTGCAGCGTGTTCTCTATTGCCTCAGGAGTCGCCTCGAACAGCTCACGCATCTCCGCTTCGCTCTTGAAGTAGTTCTGTGCCGATACCTCCTCGGATCCGATGTCACTAAGCAGTCGGTTGCGGCCAATCGCGACCATGGCGCGGTAGGCATCAAAATCCTCGGCGTGGAGAAAATGGGCATTGTTGCTGGCCACCAATGGAAGATCGAGCTCGCGTGCTAGTTCGATGCGGCGTTGATTCATCGCGACGGTGCCTTCGCGGAAATCGGCTTGTAGCTCAATAAAAAAGCTGTTGTTGGGGAATATGTCGCGATAGCTTTGGCACAAGTTTCGGGCATTGGCAGCGTCCCCATCGCGTAGGGCTCGGTCGATTTCACCATCGCCGGAGCTTAGTGCGATCAGCCCGCGGCTATGCTCGGCCAATCGGGCGCGGTCGATACGGGGTTTGTAGTAAAACCCCTCAAGGTAGCCGTCGCTAACGAGGTGGAGCAGGTTGTGCCAGCCGATATTGTTGCGCGCCAGCACCACCAACTTGGCGTAGTTGGGCCGACCGCCGGGGGCGTGTTCATGCTGGTGCATATCGTCGACGATATAGAGTTCGCAGCCTAATATCGGTTTAATGCCTTTGCGCATCGCCTTGGTGTAAAACTCAATCGCACCAAACAGGTTACCATAATCGGTCAATGCCAATGCTGGTTGGCGCAGCGTTACCGCTCGGGCAATCATCTGATCCACCGTCATCGCACTGTTGAGTAGGGAGTAGTCGGAGTGGGTGTGCAGATGTGCGAAGTGGGAGAATTGCATTGCGCGAAGGCTAGCCGTTGGCGCGCTTTATCCAAAGAGCAGGGTGCTGAGTAGTTACGGATAGGAATCTCGGCGATTGAGATGTTGGTGTAGCATGCTGCGTGGGTGTTTGGGATTGATGATGGATGGGGAGGTGGAGTTACATGTCGATAATGGTTGTGATTTCGCCAGCGAAGCGGTTGGCAGAGGGTGGGGCGCGTCTTGGCGTGGATGCCACGCAGCCGGTATTGCTTGATCAGGCGGAGGTGTTGGTGAGGGAGCTACGGCAGTTGGACGCGGATGCGCTCGCCAAATTGATGAAGCTTAGTATGCCGTTGGCAGTGTTGAATGTTGACCGTTTTGCGGCGTGGCAACGGCCATTTGATTGTGGTAATGCGATGCAGGCACTGTTTGCTTTTCGTGGTGATCTCTACCGGGCGCTGGATGTAGATACTCTGGGCGGGAGTGAACTGGCTTTTTGTCAGAAGCATTTGCGTATACTTTCTGGTCTGTATGGCCTGCTGCGACCCCTGGATCTGATGCAATCGTATCGCCTCGAAATGTCCACGCAGTTGACGAATGCGCAAGGCAAGAATCTCTACGCATTTTGGCGGCAACGGTTGGCATCGGTATTGATGCAGGAGGTCGCAGAGTCGGGCGCGACGCATCTGATCAATCTCGCCTCCCAAGAGTATTTTAAGGCGGTAGATGTGGCAGCATTGGCGGTTCCTGTGATCACGCCACTGTTCAAGCACTATAGTCGGGGTCAGTATCGCGTCATCGGCATCCATGCCAAACGGGCGCGTGGGCTGATGTGCCGATGGATCGCTACCCAGCGGATTGGGGATGCGGAAGCGTTGAAAACATTTACTATTGCGGATTACCATTTTGATGCGGCACAGTCGTGTGGGTCGGAGTGGGTCTTTGTTAAGGAGTAGGTTTACATGAAACCAAGAATGCGATGGACTATGATTGCCGGCGGAGTAACCGCCGTGTTGGTGGGTGGCTGGCTGACACTGGAGGCGCCGCTGGATGGCCTCAAGGCAGTGGCGGCGACCGACTACCAACAGTTGCGCAAATTCACTCAGGTGATGCGGTTGGTGCAACAATCGTATGTGAAGAAGCGGAGTGATGCGCAGCTGATTGATGGCGCCTTGACGGGGATGCTCGCATCGCTTGATCCGCATTCGGTCTATATGAACAAGAAGCAGTTTAGCCAGATGCAGGTGGAGACCAAGGGTGAGTTTGGTGGCCTTGGTATCGAGATTGCCCAAGGTGATGGTGGCATCCGCGTGGTGGCACCGATTGAGGATACGCCGGCGGATAAAGCGGGAATGAAGGCGGGGGATCTGATCATTCGGATTGGTGATGCGTTGGCCAGCGATCTCTCCTTGCAAGAGGGGGTCGATCTGATGCGCGGTAAGCCCGGTAGCAAGATTACGCTGACGGTGTTTCGTGCTAGTGCAAGGCGCACTTTAGATTTCACGCTTGCTCGGGCGGTGATTCATGTGAAGTCGGTTAAGAGTGATTTTCTCACACCGCATCTGGCCTATTTGCGCATTACTCAGTTTCAGGAACATACCACCTCGGAGTTGAAGAAACAGTTTGCCGATCTTGATGCCCGTTCCGGTCATACCTTGCAAGGGGCGGTACTGGATTTGCGCAACAATCCTGGCGGGCTTCTTAATCAAGCTGTTGAAATATCAGATCTATTTCTAGATAAGGGTGGGATTGTTAGTACCAAGTCGCGGGTTGGTCGCAACATGCAGTTTGATGCCAAAAAAGGCGATATTTTGCATGGTATGCCGCTGGTGGTGCTGATCAATCAGGGCTCGGCCTCGGCTTCGGAGATTGTGAGTGGAGCCTTGCAAGATAACCACCGCGCAGTGTTGATGGGTGAAAAGAGCTTTGGTAAGGGGAGTGTGCAATCAGTGGTGCCGTTGAATGATGGCAGCGCGGTGAAGCTGACTACTGCGCTCTACTACACACCGAGTGGGCGCTCGATTCAGGCGTTGGGGATCACACCCGATGTCGAGGTGAAGCTGGTGGCGCTTAAGGTGGACAAGAAGGTGGAAGCTGCGCTCAAGAAGCGGAAGTTCGTGTTTGAGCGTTCATTGAAAGGTCACCTTAAGAATAGTGGCGGAGTAACTTCTCCGTCGGCAGCATCAGCGGCATCGGGCATCAAGGGGACGGCCAAGTCGTTGGTGTCCGTCAAGATGCAGCGGCGATTGCTGCTCGATGTTCAGCTACAGCGTGCCAAAGATCTGTTGCGTGGCCTGACGGCACTGCATGTGCACATCTAAATCTGGTCGTTAACGAGGAATGTTGGCCTAGGGTTCGGTGCTGAGACGGTGGTTGACGCTGTTGCTTTTGTTGGTGCTGGTTGGGTTGGTGGCATTGCAATGGCCACACGGCAGCGAGAATCCGCAGCAGTCTGCCCGCAGCAAGGGTTGGCATCTGCCCGATCCGATGGCCGGAGAGCTGTTCGAGGATTTTTCGCGGGTGCCCGATTCGGGGGAGGCTGCCGCAAGGCTGATCCCGCCGGTGTCATCGTCATCTCCTGCTGCGCCACAGCCAGCACCTCCTGCAGCACACCGGCAACGAGCAAAACATGGTGGCAAATCGGGTGGTAAATCGGGTGGTAAATCTGGCCACATCGCCTTGATTATTGATGATATTGGCTACGATTTGGTCAAGGAGCGCCAACTGCTGGCGCTTCCTTTTCCTTTGACGATTTCGGTGTTGCCGGACGCTACCCATAGCCGTCGGGCGGCGAAATTGGCGCATCAGGCTGGCCGAATGGTGATGTTGCATCTGCCAATGGAGCCGGAAAACCCACGGTTGCGCAGCCATTTGGATGCCAGCTTCCTGCGTTTGGGCATGTCGATCGCCAGACAGCAGGCGCTGTTTACTCAGGCGCTCTCCAAGGTGCCTTTTGTGCAGGGGGTGAATAACCATATGGGATCACTGTTAACTGCCAATGCCGCGTCGATGCGGGGGGTGATGGCGGTATGCCGTAGTCATGGGCTGTTTTTTGTGGACTCGCGAACCAGCAGTCGATCAGTGGCGGCACGCGAGGCCAAGCGGGCGGGGTTGCGTTGGGGGGCGCGCCGTGTGTTCTTGGATGATAAGAATGATCTGGTGGCGATTGCTCGCTCCTGGAGGCATGCGCAGCGCATTGCGGCGCGCCATGTGGATTGTATCGTGATTGCGCACCCACGATTGCATACGGTGAAATTTCTTCAGGGTTTGAAGAAGGGTGATGTGGCACTGTTGCGGCCACTGACGGCGTTGTTGCATTGATGCGTGTCGTGGGGATGGCGCTGTTGCTGCTATTGGTTCCATTGCTGGGGGTTGCTGCCACCCCTTCGTACAATGAGAAAGCGTTGAATCATGCCATACAGGAGAACCCCGATGATGCCACCTCTTGGTTCCGACTTGGGGTGTTGCAGACCCATGATGGCCGCACGCTGCAGGCAATTGAGGCGTTTCATCAGGTGGTGCGAATTAATCCTCGGGCTGTGGCGCCACACTACAATTTGGCCGCAATCTATCGTGAGTTAGAGGATGAGGGTTCGGTGATTGATGAGCTTAAACAGGTGGTATCACTTGCGCCACGCGATATTCGGGCGCAGCAAGAGTTGGCTCAGGCATATCTGGATCGCGGGGAGAGTCTATATCGCTTGATTGGCACCAAGGGGGATGGATCGCTGGTCGCTGGCCGTTTTCGTTTGGCGCGGGCGTTGTGTCAGCGGCGACTACTGCAACAGCCGGTGAACAAGATGGCCGAGACACTAGCGCGGTTATTCAAGACTCCAGCACCAGAGAAAAAACGGATGGCGAAGGTGGGTGCGATCGCCAAGCCCGTTGCAGTGGCGCACACGGAGACCGTGCTTCCAATCCCCACCACGGCGTTCGAGCAGGTTGTGGAGCCAGCTCCTGTGGTTTTCAAACCGGTAGCTCAAGCCAAACGCACGGCGCCGAAGAGGGCTGTAGTGGTGGCCAAAGTTCCGCCGATGGTGCCGCTGGTGGCGGATCATGCCGCAGTGTTGACCCAGGCGAAGGGGGTCTTACCGACACCACACCAGTTAGCGGCAGGGGTGGATCGTGCAGTACGGAAGGCCATTGAACGGTGGCGTCAGGCGTGGAGTGCGCGTGATGTGGCGGGCTATCTTGCAAGTTACGGTGCAGATTTTAATCCGGGTGATCGAAGCTTGGCATCCTGGCGTCTGTATAAGAGGCATCTCATTAAAAAGAAGCGTTTTATTTCGGTGGCCCTGCATCAGATTAGACTAAAATATCTGGCTCCTGATCGTGTCAGCGCTAGATTTATACAGGACTTTAGTTCCGATGGATATACCAGTCGCGACCACAAAGGGTTGACGATGGTGTGGCAGGATGATCAGTGGAGGATTGTGCGTGAAATTACCTATTAGGTGGCTGTTGGTTATCGGATTTGTGGCGAGTTGTGGCGTGGGGTCGGATGCCCATGCGGCAGCTGCGCAGCAAGATTGGTCGCGAGTGAAGCGGGCATTGGCGAGTAACTCTATCCCCGAGGTGCAGCGGATGACCGCAGGTGATCGCCTGGCACTGCAAGCGGTGTTGGCACTCAAACAGCATCAGGAGGAGCGCGCGTTGCAATTCATTGCCTCGGCGAAGAGCACTACCGATCCGTTGCTTGATATGATTGCTGCCGAGGCGCATCGACGGCAGGCACTCAAGGCGTTACACAGAGCAGGTGGCTATGCCGGTTCGATGCGCCATCAGCAGCAGATGCTCACCGATGCGGCCTTGACTGCGGGGTTGGGAGAAGCCGAGACCAAATTGAAGCTGTTGCGTGATCATCTCGCGACGCGACAAGAGGGGAATCCGGTTGATCTGTTGACGCTTTCACCGATGGTAGCCAATGTGTTTATGGTGGATAAGGCAAATTCCCGGCTGAGAGTTTTTGCTCCGAATGCGGATGGTGGGTTTACCAAACTGGCTGATGAGTATGTGGTTACTGGTGCGCATTTGGGGGATAAGCAGAAAGAGGGCGACGAACGCAGCCCTGATGGCATCTACCAATTTATCCGTAGGCTTTCAGGTAGAGGGCTTGAGGCGCGCTATGGCCCGGTCGCTTTCCCCATTAATTATCCCAATGTGCTGGATCTTTTGCATCATAAAAGCGGTCATGGCATTTGGTTGCATGGCTATGCGCCCAGTGTGAGCCGACGGCCACCGCGCAATACCAATGGTTGTTTTTCGTTACCGAATGCACGGCTGCAAAAGCTGGCTTCCATGGTGAAATTGGGGCGCAGTTGGGTGGTGGTGGGGAACCACTTGCGTTTTGGCAATGAGGCTGCGCGCAAAAAACTGCGCCTCTCCGTGGAGAAATCTATTGCAGCTTGGCTGAATGATTGGGCGAGCTTGAATAGCACGCGGTATCTAAGCCATTATGCCCAGAAGTTCTACTCTGGTGGTCGCAACTTGGCGGCGTGGAAACGCTACAAGCGGCGGGTGAATAAGAATAAGCGTCAGGTTGATGTGCAAATATCGAACTTAACGCTGATTCATGACCCCAATCGATGGCCGGAGGGGGAGGTGGTTGTTGCGCAATTCTTGCAGCGTTATCACTCTAACAATTACCATGATGTTACGACTAAACGCCTTTACCTAGTGCGCAAATCAGTCAAGCAACCCTGGAAGATATTGAGTGAAGAGAAGGTGATGCCCATCGCGCAATGAATCGCGGGGCTGATGATCAAGAGGGGGCGGTGATGAAATCGCCACTGTTGGTTGCCGTTGCCCTATTTGCGCCACTACCACGGCTCTTCACTTACGCTTGGCCTGCATCTTTGGGGAATCCTGAGGTGGGGGTGCGGCTACGGGTGCCGTTGGCAGCTGCGTTGCGAACGGGGGTGGTGGAGCGGGTGCTGACGGCTGTTGAAGCGAGTGAGATTGCGCAAGATCGGCTTAAATGGGTTGAAGATCGGTTGGATCACGCCCCTTTGTTGCCCCCGCAATATGTCATCTGGAGCGCACGGCTGGCCGCCTACTATTTGGCGTTGCCTGGGGATCGCTGGGCATTGCCGCTCGCTTGGGCTGCGGATGAGCAGCGGCGCCGTTTTCGACCACGAGACACGGTGCGCCTGTCGCAAGAGAATCCGGCCTTGTCCTTCCTATTCCGCAATCTGACCCCACTGACACAGGCAACGATCGTTGCGCGCCTTGGTGCTTCAGACAGTTACTGGCAGCTACGACAGGCGGAGATCGATGGCCTGATCGAAGAGGTGGTGGAACCCCTCGCGACACTGCACCGCAATGATGAGCCTGTGGTGGCGCAATTGACCCCGCCACAGCAACAGGCGGTGGATGCGCTGGCGCTGAGTGGGGATCGGTTTGCACCACACTTGCTGTTTGGTTGCACCGGTTCGGGTAAAACCGAAGTCTATATTCGTGCAGCACGGCGGGTGGTTGATCAGGGTGGTCAGGTACTGATTCTGGTGCCAGAGATTGGGTTAACACCCATGTGGCTGGCGCGGGTAGCACAGCGACTTGGTGTGGTGGCGGCGTGGCATTCCGGGCTGAAACCACGGCAAAAGCATGCGGTGCGCCATGCGCTGGATCGGGTGGATTGCGTGGTGGGAACGCGTTCATCGCTGTTTTTGCCACTACAGCGTTTGGGGTTGATCGTGGTGGATGAGGAACATGATGCCTCGTTTAAGCAGTCGGACGGAGTGGCTTTTTCGGCACGGGATATGGCGGTATTGCTGGCGCAACAGCTGCAGATTCCGCTGGTATTGGGGTCGGCAACACCGAGTGTGGAGAGTTGGCGTCTGGCGAGTGAAGGTCGCTATCGGCTGTTGACGCTTCCTTCGCGAATTGGTCGTGCGTCTACCGTAACTACCCAGGTGATTGATATGCGTGGTAGTCGGGATATTTTGTCACCAGGACTGTTGGCTGCGCTTGAGGCGACCCATGCGGCGGGGCAGCAGTCGATCCTTTACCTCAATCGGCGCGGCTATGCCCCAGCGTTGCATTGCACGGCTTGCGGCCATGTGCCACTGTGCCGTCACTGCGCTGCGCGCTTGACGCTTCACCGGGGGCGTGGTGAGCTGCGCTGCCATCTCTGTGGTTGGAAACGGAGAGTGCAGGATCGTTGCGATAGCTGTGGCGAGGTGGCGCTATTGCCGTTAGGCGCTGGGACCGAGCGTATCTTTGAGCTGTTGGCTGAGCGTTTGCCTACGCTTGCCACTGCGCGGATGGATCGTGATGCGATTCGTTCGCCAGAGGATCTGTCGGTGCTGTTGGGACAGTTCGGCAGTGGTGAAGTAGATTGCCTGATTGGCACCCAGATGGTGGTCAAGGGGCACCACTTTCCCAATGTGACGCTGGTGGGTGTGGTGCAGGCCGATTTGGGGCTGAATTTACCAGATTTGCGCGCGGCTGAGCGTTGGTGGCAACAGCTAACCCAGGTGATTGGTCGTGCCGGTCGTGGGGAGGTGGCTGGTCGAACCCTGCTGCAGAGTTATCAGCCCGATCACCCGTGGTTGTCGCGGCTCGGTGATGCCTATGCGGAGTCGATTCTGCGTGAAGAGCTAGCACTGCGGCGTGATATGCAGGCGCCTCCATTTTCGCGTTGGGTACGGGTGGTGTTTTCAGCGCTGCATACCGAGCGGGCATTGGATGCTGCGCAGCAGATGGTGGATGGGGTGGCATCCTTGTTGACCGCAGAGGTGGGCTGTATTGGCCCGATTCCTTGTGCTATTGAACGGATCAATCGTCGCTTTCGCTATGAGGTGCTATTGAGAGACCCAAGCCGCAACTGTTTGCCATGGGCCTTGGCACCATTGCTGACACAACCCATTCCTCGTGGCGTGCGACGACGGATTGATGTCGATCCGGTGGAGATGATGTAGCGCTAGCTTCTGCGCACACCTAGCCATCAAATTGCTTCCGGTTTTCCCGATAGCGGCGTTGAAAAATGCTCATTTACAGTCATTTTTGAGTAGGGTGCTGAGTAGTTACGAAACGGATTATGCCAGCGAGGCCATCTTGAAGATGGGCAGGTACATGGCAATGACCAGTCCGCCAATGACCACACCGAGGAAGGCCATGATGGCTGGCTCCATCAGGGCAGTCATGCCATCGACTGCGGTGTCCACCTCCTCTTCGTAGAAGTCGGCAATCTTGGTTAGCATGGTCTCTAGTGCCCCCGCCTCTTCACCAATAGCAATCATTTGGGTAACCATGATTGGGAAAATCCCAGCTTTTTCCAGCGGTTCGTAGAGTGTTGAGCCGCTCTCAATGGATGATTTGCAGTTTCTGATCACCTCTTCCAACACCATGTTGCCGGCGATCTCTGCGGTAGTGTCCAGGCAATCCAGGATTGGTACCCCAGCAGAGGTGAGGGTCGCGAAGGTGCGGCAAAAGCGGGCGACTGCGGCCTTGCGCAACACATCTCCGAGGACGGGAAGGTTGAGTTGCAGTGTGTCTAGTGCATAGCGTCCTTTTGGCGTTTTGTAGATCCGTTTGATCCCCATTACCAGCCCGATTGGGACAGAGACAACCAGATACCAGTAGTTGACAAAGAGGTCGGAGATCGCCATCACGACCCGGGTTGGTGCAGGAAGTTGTCCTCCCATATCGGCAAACATTGTTGCGAATACCGGCACCACAAAGATCATCAATATCGAGGTAATAACAAATGATATCACAATAATGGAGGCGGGATAGACCATGGCGGACTTGATTTTCCCTTTGAGTGCTAACGCCTTCTCTTTGTATGTGCACAGCCGTAGCAGAATGGTGTCGAGGATGCCGCCAGCTTCACCGGCTTCGACCAATGCGCAGGTCAGGCGATCAAACTGCTCGGGATGTTTGCGGAAGGCCTCTCCTAGCGGAAGTCCTGCTTCGAGGTCGCCACGCACGGCGACAAGTAGCTTGAGCAGTGCTGGATTTTCTGCACCTTTCTCCGCAAGTTGAAATCCCTGTACTACGGGTAGGCCGGCGTTGAGCATGGTGGAGAGTTGACGGAAGAAGATGCTGATCTCCTTCTCCTCCACTTTGGCTTGGGATAGTTCAATATCATACCAAGCTTTCGGCCGTACCTTGGGGTTTTTGATCCCCTGCTTTTTGAGTTTGGCTGCGGCCCCAGCTAAACTTTTCGCTTCGATTGTGCCGCTATTTTTCTGTCCTTGGCTGTTTTTACCCTCCCAGATAAATTCGATGCTTTTCTTTTTCGGCATTGCCATCAGTCTGCTATCGTGACGCGCAGGCACTCTTCGAGGGATACCGAGCCGCCTTTGACCTTGCTCAGAGCAGCCATACGCAGGGTTCTCACCCCTTTGGCGATGGCGATTTTATTGATTTCATCCGAGTTCTTATCGGCATAGACCGCATCGCGAATCTCATCGTAGATGGGCATCACTTGGTAGATACCGACCCGTCCTTTGTAGCCAGTTCCGTTGCAGACTGAACAGCCTTTGCCCTTCATTGGCTGGAAGGAGCCAACCTCTTCGGGCTTGAAGCCGGCATCGATAAGTGCCTCGCGTGCGATTGTCTCTGGCTCTGTGCACGCTTTGCAGGTGCGTCGCGCTAGCCGTTGTGCGGTGACTAGGTTCACGGCAGAGCCAACCAGAAAGGATTCAATGCCCATGTTGATTAGCCGTGACATGGTGGATGGCGCATCGTTGGTATGCAGTGTGGCCAATACCAAGTGGCCGGTGAGTGCTGCCTTGATGCCGATCGCGGCGGTGTCGTGGTCACGAATCTCACCGATGAGGATGACATCGGGATCTTGTCGTAGAAAGGAGCGCAACACGGTTGGGAAATCAAGCCCGATGGCGGCATTGATATTGACTTGGTTGATCCCCATGAAATTGAACTCTACCGGATCTTCTGCGGTAGAGAGGTTGATGCCAGGCTTGTTTAATTCACCCACTGCTGAGTAGAGACTGACGGTTTTCCCTGAACCCGTAGGGCCAGTAACTAGCACCATGCCATAGGGCATATTGATGGCATCCTTGAAGTTTTTCAAGTCTTCCGTCTCGTAACCTAATACCTCCATGTTGAGCTGCAGGTTGGATGGGTCGAGCAGGCGCATCACCACCTTTTCACCGAACAGCGTGGGCAGGATCGAGACGCGAAAGTCCACGGATTTGGTTTTGGAGAGACGCAGCTTGATGCGGCCATCCTGGGGGATGCGTCGTTCCGAGATGTCGAGGCGTGCCTGAATTTTGAGTCGCGATACGATGGCCTCACGCATCGACATGGGGGGTCTCATGATCTCCTGAAGCACGCCGTCAATGCGGTAGCGTATTCGCATCACCTTTTCGTAGGGCTCGATGTGGATATCCGAGGCTTCGCGTTTGATGGCATCGAGCAGAATGAGGTTGACCAGCTTGACCACCGGAGCCTCTTCACTCTCCGAGGCCAGTAGCCTTTCATCCGCTTGCGACTCGCTGGTATCGACAATCTCCATGTTTTCGGCACCAAGATCTGCCATCACATCTTCGAGTTGTTGATCTGATCCGCCCAGGCCATCAAGCGTTTCAACCAGTTTATTTTCCTGGCATATAGCGACATCAATCTGGCAGCCGCTAATAAAGGTCATCTCATCTAGGGCGTGGATATCGTAGGGGTCGACAACAGCTAGTGTCAGGTTGTTACCGCGACGACGGATCGGGATCGCTTGGTTTTTCTTGAGGATATCCAGACTGATGTTGGCGAGCTTTGGGTCAATCTCCAGCTGTGTGAGATCAATGACGGGGCGTCCATAGCAATTGGCGATAAATGTGGTTAACGCTTCGGCACTAAAAATATTGTTTTGCACCAGTTGTTGGGTTAAGGTGGCACCAGAAAGCTTGGCGTCTTTGATGGTGTTGATGAGTTGCTCTTTGGTGAGGCGTTTCTTGCGGAGCAAGACATCGCCCAATCGGGTCTGTTTCATGGATTTTTCTCCCAGCCATGCATGTGAAGAGGTTGGCGGTGCAGATGGTTGCAAACGGATGCGAGAGCCTGTTGTCGGCTTGGTCGCAGCGCATGCCAATAGTAGAACGATGCAGCACCTTGTGCAATCAGCATCGGGAGGCCATCAATGGCTGCTCTTTTTTGTTGTGTTGCAGCCCGAACAAATGGCGTGATGCCATCGGGTTGGTAGACGGCATCGATTGCGACACCAGGATATTCGCCCTTGGTTGCGGGGAGTGAAAATGGAAACGGAGCACCATTGTGTAGCCCTAAAGTGGTGGTGTTGATCAGCAGCTCGCTCTGCATGCAGCCATGATCTACTGACGATTGCTGCCATGGTAGCACAGTTATTTCCATGGCGTACCCTTGCTGCTTCGCGTGTTTGCTTAAGGCTTCAGCCCGGCTGGTGGTGCGGTTGCAGATGGATAGATGCGGTATGTTTAAGGCATGGCAGGCGTGCAGCACTGCTCGCGCGGTGCCGCCAGCACCAAATAGGAGCACAGATCGTGGTTGCTGGTGGGGAGCGAGGGCTTCGATCACTTGGCGCAGGCCAATCCAGTCGGTGTTGGTGGCCTGCCAGCCGCAATCACCACGGCGCAGGGTGTTCACAGCACCAATGGCGCGGGCATCATCATCGGCTGCAACCAATGGTAGGGTCAGCTCTTTGTGTGGCACGGTGATATTGATTCCTGTGACGCCGCATGCCCATAGGCCAGCAAGCGCCTCGGTCAATGCTGTGGGCTCTACGGGAAAAGCCACATAACAGCCGTTGATCGCATGCTGATGAAGGAAGTCGTTTTGAAATAGCGGGGACAAGGAGTGCGCGACTGGATGGCCGATAATGCCGTAGATGCGGGTGCTTGCCTGAATCTGCATAGGGCGTAACCTCATTGAAACCGTCAGCTTTGCAAGGGGATTTGACCATTTTTTGCGGTCTGTAAGCCTTGGCGCATTGTCGGTTGGTCGCATCTGCGCAGTGTTGGAAGGGGAGTAACTACTCAGATCACTCCCGGTTTTTCCGATAGCGGCGTTGAAAAATGCGCATTTACAGTAGTAAACTCCGCTTTTTCGCCTTGCTATCAGAAAAGTCAGAAGCGATCTGAGCAGTTACAGCCGTTTTTGGGTAGGGTGCTGAGTAGTTATGAAGGGGAAATGATGGCTAAGGTAACAAATATTGGGGATCTTCGGGCGCGATCGATTGCGGATGAGAATCGCCAACTGAAGCAGCAGCTAGGCGCTATTCACCAACGGCTGCATGATAATGAGCAGCTTTTCGCCCGTCTGACTGCCATTGAAAGTGCGGTGCTGCAGAGCGATAATCCCGCAGCCCTCTGTCTGCAATTGCGCACCCTGCTTCAGGAAGAGTTTTCGCTTGATTTGGTGCAGTTCTGGTTGGATCAAGAGGGGTGTCTTGCCGATTGCGGATTGGATGCCATTAGCCTTCGTTACTTGCGATGGGTGGCACCAAAGGCGTTGCGTGAGCTCGATCTGGCACGCCACTCCGTGCGTTTGGTTGATCTCGCGGTGGAGGAGGTTGCACTGCTCGCTGCCGAGGATAGCCATATCTCCTCGCTGGCACTGCTGCGACTAGGGTCAGCGACGCAGCCATTGGGGGTGCTGGTTCTTGGTGCGGCGATGCGCGATCGCTTCTCGCCAGATAAGGGAACGGAATTGTTGCAGCATCTGGCGTTGATGATCGGCCTCAGCTTGGAGCATGGGGTGACGCGCGATCAACTGATTCGCAGGTCGGTGCGTGATGCCGTGACGGGGTGTTATAATCGCCGCTTTTTGCAGCCACTGTCTCGCCATGCTTTAGCGCAATGGTTTGGGGACTTGGCACCGGTTTCCCTGTGTTGCATTGATGCCATGGCAGCGGATGGTAAAGCTGTGCCGGGGGTGGAATTGCATGCCGCGCTGGCACCGTCGGTGCGCCGAAGTGATCCGCTGGTACGGATGGATGATGAGCAGTTTGCTCTTTTTCTTGCCGGCTGTGACGGGGATAAAGCCGCGGCATTGGCACAAAAGATTGTTGCGGCTGTATCCAAGGTGTTGGCCGGAGCTTCCGTCCATATCGGTGTAGCTTGCGAAGTGGATGTGGCGCATACTGAGGTGCGGGATCTGATTGATCGCGGTGAGCAGGCGATGTATATTGCTCGTGCACTGGGTGGGAGCAGGGTTGAGATCGAAGCGGGAAGGGATCCCGATGGTGAGGCGCTGTGAATCGGATTTTATGGCAAGAGGGGTATGCGAGAAAATGGTAGTGGAAAATAGTGAGCTGCAACGGGCACGGAAGGCCAAAGAGGTTCGTGATTACCTTGATCGGAATATTCGCATCCATCTGCTGATAGATAGCACGCGTGATGGGGTTGTGGTGCCGCCGCATTTGATGGGAGATCCTGGCCTCTGTCTTTTGCTGAATGTGCGGATGCCGCAGCGGATTGATATCTCGCCCAAAGGCGTTTCATCCGTATTTTCATTCTCCGGTCAGCCCTTTGGTTGTTTTGTGCCGCTAGATGCGGTGTGGGCAGTATATCCGCCGGGCGGATCGTTGGATCAAGGTGTGGTTTGGCCAGAGTCGGTGCCGGCACAGGTACAGCAAGTGATGCGGGAGGCGATTGAGAGGGAATCCGTTGAGCAGGTCGGTGGTGATGGGTCGCATGCCGAGGGTGGTGAATCTGGTGCGACTTCAGCGCCCGAGCCTTCATCGGATGGCGGTAAACGCCGCAAGGGACATTTGCGCATTGTGTAGCGTGTTGTTGCGGTGCTGGCTGATGTTGCTGTTGCTGGCATCTTCGCAAATGGGATTGGCGCAAGAGGCATTGGCGCAAGGCTCTATGGTGCCGGCCGACTGGCGCTTTACGGTTAGTATGCCCCTTGCTGTTGGCCAGGGGTGGAAGCAGGAGCGTGGAGACGGATTGGGTTTGGTGCTTGATCGCCTATTGTCGCGTGCGGAGCGAAATCGGGTGGTGACGGTTGGGGGTGGCGCAATGAAGGCAGAGCGTTACCTTAGTAAGGTGCTGCCGCAATCCTCTCAGGTGCAGTTTACTTTCCGTCATCAGATGTTACTTGATGCACTCCGAGCGCGTGGCTTGCACCCAATTGCTGTGTTGCCCACCATGGCGTTGCATTTCACGATGGAGGGGGTGCAGGGACAACGCATGCCGAAGACCGAGCAGCAGTTGCAGCAGCAGGCTACGGTATTGGCGGCGCGGTGGGGAATTGCGTTGACGGCGGATGGGACGCCGTTGATTCTGCGTTGGAACTGGCTGGACGATCAATGGATCTCCTTGACGGTGGAGAGCGATAATCCGGAGTTGGCAACGCTGGGGGGGGAGCATTTGACCCAATCCCAACCACCGATGGCGCAATTTGGTGACTGGTTGGAGCGTATTTTGTTGCGTGCTCGCGATGGAGGTGCGCAACTGGTAGCAGTACCCGTTGTGGTTGATGGTTATAGCGCGGTGGCAGGCTCGTTGGTCACGATTGATCTTATCGTGAATCATGCGGCTTCGCTGGCCGAGCAGGTGGGGTTAGAGCAGGTGCTGGTGGCACAGCCACAGGTGAGAGCGCTCACCCTGCGCAGGTTGTCACATGCCGAGCAGGAGTATCGCCTGCAGGTGCGGGGGACCGATTGGATCATCCCCTGGTTTGCCAGTCGCGGTATGCAGGCAAAGCGCACTGACCGAGGGTGGTTGGTGCATTGAGTTCGAAGGGGTGGCTTAGCATCCCCAATATTCTGACACTCACGCGTATCGTGCTAACACCTGTGATGGTGTTT
This sequence comes from Mariprofundales bacterium, assembly GCA_030950645.1. Lineage (GTDB taxonomy): Bacteria > Pseudomonadota > Zetaproteobacteria > Mariprofundales > J009 > JAUZRF01. Next base: position 31,287 of record JAUZRF010000023.1, on the reverse strand, counting down.
GCCTTGCTACGGCATCAAGCCCAGTTGGCACTGGTGCTGCTGTTGGTTGCGGGGTTGACGGATATGCTTGATGGCGCCATTGCCCGTTTCTTTAACCAGCGCACGGTGGTGGGCGCCTATCTTGATCCTATGGCCGATAAAATCATGCTGATTGGTGGAATGGTGGCACTCTATCTTTTGGGTGAGGTGCCACTGTTTCTCTTTTTAGCGGTGCTGTTTCGTGATGTAGTCATCGTGTTGGGAGCTATTTTTTACGAGCTGGTTACCCATAATTTAAAGATGGAGCCAAGTCTGGTATCGAAGGCGACCACCGCGATGCAGATCGTCTGCCTGGTGGTGCTAACGATGCATCAAGCGTGGCCGATTCCGACCCTGTTTACGGGGGTGGCGATTTGGTTGGCGTTTGTGTTGACGGTGGTCTCCGGCCTGCATTATTTGGTTGTCTGGACGGGTAAAGCGGTGACGGCTACCGAGTGATACGGATCGTATGAGGGTAGCGCAACATCCATTGCCACTACAGCTACCGCAGCAATTCACCCACGATGGTTGGGTGAATCATGAGGGGGTGACTGCTGCCTGTGCCAGATTGGCATTGTGGGCGGTGGCAGGAGGCATGGTGTGGTTGCGCTCAACCACGGTGGCGGGGAAAAGTCACTTGTTGCATGCATTAGCGATTGAGCAGACGGATCGTGCGCTGCTGACGGTACACGCAGATCTGGATGCAGATTCTCAGCAGCAAAGTGGTGGTTGGCTGATTCAATTGGATGGCCATCATTGGTGGCTGGTGGATGTGGCTGCTGGTGGCTTGAATCACGCCTCGCAGTTGGCGTTGTTTCATCTGATTGAGCGCGCGAAACAGCAGGCGCACCCATTGGTGATTGCTTGGCGTTGCGACGATGCGGCGATCAGTTGTCCCGAGCTGCGTAGCCGGCTTCGTAGCTTTAGTCAGGTGGAGATGTCGCCACCGCAAGATGATACGGCGTTGCTGATGGTGATGCAGGCGGAGTTGGCATGCATGCAGTGGCAGTTGAATGCGGCGGTTCAGCGCTATCTGTTGCGCCATACCCCGCGCAGATTGGATCTGCTATTGTGCACCGTACACCAGCTGCAATTGCAATCGATTGCCCGGAAAATGCGCCCCTCGTTATTGAATGTGCGCGCATTGCTTCAAGCCGATATCGCGGCGGGTGATTCACCTAGCTGACGCCGCATTTTGTGCTGATTGCGCCGTTTTGCTGTCCGTCACGAGGGCGGATATGCATTGTTTAACCCACCAATCCCCACCTGGTGTAGCGTTGCAGGGTTATTCTCATAAAATCGTAACTACTCAGCGCCCTACCAAAAAAAGGTTGTAACTGCTCAGATTGCTTCCGGTTTTCCTGATAGCAAGGCGAAAAAGCGGAGTTTACTACTGTAAATGCGCATTTTTCAACACCGCTATAGGGAAAACCGGGAGTGAGCTGAGTAGTTACCAATATTAGTAACTACTCAGCACCCATCCGAAAATGGCTGTAACTGCTCAGCACCTACCCAAAAATGGCTGTAACTGCTCAGATTGCTTCCGGTTTTTCTGATAGCAAGGCGAAAAAGCAGAGTTTACTACTGTAAATGAGCGTTTTTCAACGCCGCTATCAGGAAAACCGAAAGTGAGCTGAGTAGTTACACAATATTAATGATTTAGCGTGAAGTATCACGCGTTCATTGTGTGTGCGATTGCGCGCCATGATGGCCTCATTGCTGTAAAATTATCCCTATAGTTGATCTTTTTGGTGGTGATGAGGGTTGACAATGGATTGTAGTGGGGAACTCTTGGCATCTGGTGGGGAATTGTGGGTTATCTGGCTCGCGGTTCTTGGCCGATTGATCAAGAGGGGTGAACGGCAGCAATGTTCGAGGGTGAATACAGCGTTTCATTGGATGATAAAGGGCGGGTAAGTATCCCCGCGCCCTACCGTGAAACCCTGCGCGACAGCTACGATGATTTGCGTGTGGTTGTGACCCGCGATTACGATGGCTGCATCTCGCTGTATCCACCTCGGGAGTGGGAGCGAACGGTGCTGGCTGAGGTACGCAAACGCCCGATCACCGATCCCTGGGCGCGGGCTTTTGAGAGTTATGTAATTAGTGCTGCGGTTACCTGCACGCCTGACAAGCAGGGTCGCATTCCGGTTGCAGCGTTATTACGGCAGCATGCTGGCCTGAATAAGCGGGTGATTTTTACCGGTGGTGTGAGCCATTTTCAGCTCTGGGATGCGGAACTTCGCGATCAGAAGCTGATGCGTGATCTTGAGATTTTGCGCACACCTCCTCCGCCTCTCCTTGACTGATTCGGATGCGAAAGATGATGGCCATGTTCCAGTATTGGCTACCCCTTTTGTTGAGGCGCTTTGCCACCGTCCTGATGGGGTGGTGGTTGATGCCACTTTTGGCCGTGGTGGCCATAGTCGCATGGTGTTGGAGCGGCTGTCCAATCAAGGCCGTCTCATTGCGCTGGATCGCGATCCTGAGGCGGTGGCGTATGGCCAACGGCTGGAGAGAGAGGATGCGCGGTTCCGTATCGTGCATGCCGAGTTTGGTGATCTGGGTGCGGTGTTGGCCGAGATGGAGGTGACCGCAGCCGATGCGGTCGGCTTTGATTTTGGGGTCTCTTCACCGCAGCTTGATCAGCAGCAACGCGGCTTCTCATTTGGTGGCACTGGCCCGTTGGATATGCGCATGAATCCCGAGATGGGCGCACCGCTTTCCTCCTTGTTGGCCAAGGTAAACCATTCCGAATTGACCAAGATTATTCGTGAATATGGTGAGGAGCGTTTCGCAGGCAGGGTGGCACGCACCATTCTTGAGGCGCGTGATGCGGGCGTGCTCTCCTCGACGACGGATCTGGCTGAGGTGATTACGCGCGCATTGCCTGCCAAGGCACGCCATCCCAAGAGACATCATGGGCAAACAGGTCGTGATCGCCATCCGGCGACCCGAACCTTTCAGGGGCTACGGATTTGGGTCAATGATGAGTATGGTCAGATTGCGCGCGGATTGGCATCGGCGATGGCTGCGTTGACTCCTGGTGGCAAGTTGGTGGCGATTGCGTTTCACTCCGGTGAGGATTCCCGGGTGCGTGATATTGTGGAGTCGCATGTGCATCCCTGCACCTGCCCACCGCAGTTCCCAATCTGTATTTGCCATCGGGTTGCCGATATGGCTTGGACACAAAAGAAGCCATTGCGGGCGGATGCCGTGGAGCTGGCACACAATCCTCGGGCGCGCTCGGCCAAATTGCGTATCGCCACGAAATGTTATGCGACATGATATGGCGCGTTTGGTGTTGATCTTGTCTCTATTGGCCCTGCTGGCTGGGGTTCAGGTGTGGGTATCGCAGGCGCGTTACGAGATGTCGCGCCAGTCGAAGTCGTTGACGACCGAATACTCGGATTTGCGTTACCGTATCACGCAATTGCGGTTAGAGCGCTCGAGCTTGATCCGGCCTGAGCGGTTGCGGCGCATTGCCCGGGATCAGCTTGGGATGGCTCCACCCAAGGCGCAGCAGGTGGTTCGACCATGAGCGCGCGGCGAGTTCAGTCAAATCGGGCTCGGCCAAGTAAGAAGACGCCAAGCGCAACCGCTGCAATGGATAGTAGCGACTGTTTTTTCCGTCGTCGCGTTGGGGTGATCGCGGGCTTGATCACCTTGGGTTTTGTCTTGATTACCGTGCGCCTGTTTGACCTACAGTGGATGGAGAGTCCGCATCTCAAGCTGGAGGCGGAGCACCAACGCTTGCGGCAGTTTAAAACGGCGGCGCCCCGTGGTCTGATCTATGATCGCCAAGGTACGGTGTTGGCGGAAAGTATTCGGATCCCCTCGATTGCCGCGATTGCCGATGAGGTGCCGACTGCGCAGATCGCAGCGTTAGCACATGCCCTGGGGATCAATCACGGTCGGCTGCGGCATAAATTGGCGCGCCATCACGGGTTTGTCTGGCTGCGGCGCCAATGCCCACCGATGGTGGCGAAGCGGGTGTTGGCGCTCCATCTTCCTGGGGTTCATCAAGAGGATGAGTGGCGGCGTTTTCAGCCGTTTGGTGCGGACACTGGGAATCTGCTTGGATTTGTCGGCATCGACGGTAAGGGGCTTGAGGGGCTGGAGTACAGCTTGAATAATCACCTTCGGGGGATTCCTGGCCTGCGTCAGGTGCGCCGTGATGCCAAGGGACATCTGTTGCCTGGGGGTGAGTGGATTAAGCCACCACAGCCGGGGTTGCCGGTGCGACTAACGATTGATAGTGCGATTCAGTCGATGGCGTATGCGGCATTGGCGAAAGGTGTGCAGGAGAATGGTGCCAAATCGGGCTCGGTGGTGGTGCTTGATCCCCATACCATGGGCGTGCTTGCCATGGCGAACTGGCCAGCATTTAATCCCAATGATTTTGGCCATTATACGCCAGATCAGTGGCGCAATCGGGCGATTACCGATCTGTTTGAGCCGGGATCGACGATGAAACCCTTCACGATGGCGGCGGCGCTTTCATCCGGTAAATGGAAGCCAGAATCGGTGATATTTTGTGAACATGGCCACTATCGGGTATCGAATTACACTATCCATGATGACCATCCTCAGGGGTGGCTGAGTATGACTGGGGTGATTGCCCACTCGAGCAATATTGGCGCGGCCAAGTTGGCGCTTAATATTGGTGGTGAATCACTACATGACATGTTGCTACGGGTGGGCGTTGGTGCGCGCACCCATATTGGGCTAGCCGGCGAGGCGAGTGGCAATCTGTTGCCGATGGCGCGCTGGGGAAAGGTTGAGACCGCCAATATCGCTTTTGGTCAGGGGGTTGCGGTGACCGCGCTGCAGTTAGCGACTGCATTTGCAGTCTTCGCCAATCATGGCGTTTACCGGGCACCCCAGTTGATGATTGAGCCCAAATTGTTGAAGGATCCACCGCATCGGGTGATGACACCTCAGGTGGCTGATTCGGTGATGGCGATGTTGCGGCAGGCCACGACCCGTGATGGCACCGGTTGGCGCGCGGTTCCCACTGGGTACAGCGTAGCGGGAAAAACCGGCACCGCACAGAAGCCCAATCGCTACGGCAGCTATGACCGTAAGCATTATAATGCTGTTTTTGCTGGAATTGTCCCGGCAGCATCGCCCAGGTTGGTGATTCTGGTGATGGTTGATGACCCCCAGAAGAGTATCTATGGAGGCCGTGTGGCAGGGCCTATTTTCCGTCATATCGCCGAGCAGGCGTTGCCCTATTTGGGCGTGCCTCCAACCTATCAGGCGCTGCACCAGCAGAGGTCTATGCTGAGGCGGGTAGCGATGCGGGATACCGCAATCCTTTCCGTGCGTGCCTCGCTGGCTGGATTATCCTTGCGCGCGGTTCGGGTACAGGCTGATCGGCACCGGTGGCAGCTTCGCAGCCATGGCAGCGGCTGGGTGTATCGGCAGAGCCCGGCATCGTTGGCGCAGGTGCCCGATGGTGGGGCTGTTGAGGTATGGTTGAATGAGTAGGGTGGTGCTGGCACAGGCCATGACCCTTCCAGGAGTCACTGGGGAGATCGCCGCGGTTTGTGACGATAGCCGTCGGGTTGAATCTGGCGATCTGTTTCTTTTGTTGCCGCATGCAGGGGCGCGGAACTTGGACGCATCTGCTAGCGATTACCTGCGTCAGGCGGTGGACTTTGGTGCCATGGCGGTGTTGTCCGTAGGGGCGAATGCCGCGCTGAAGCGTCTGTTTGGGGAGGTTCCCCATATCGCTTTAGATACCATGGATGAGGCAGGGCATTGGCTACGGCGGCTGTTGGGAACGGTGAATGCATATCCGCGCTGCTTTGGTATTACTGGCACGGATGGGAAAACCAGCATCGCTTGGATGGTACGGGTGGCGCTAGCGCGTCTGTTGGGTTCTGCGTGGTCGCTGGGCACGCTGGGCTGGATTCGCGCTGCGGATCAGGTGTCGCCGTTGGCCAATACCACGCCGTCATTATTGATGCAGCACCGCGTGTTGGCTGAGGCAGGGCGGAAAGCTGTGGGCGCATTGGTGTGCGAGGTGTCGTCCCATGCCATCGCGCAGCAACGCATTGCTGGTATCCCCTTTTCCGCAGCACTGTGGAGCACGGTCGGGCGTGATCATCTTGAGGATCATGGTGGCTGGGATCGCTACCTCGCACTCAAGGCCGGTTTTCTTGAGCGCGAGGTAGCCCAAGGTGGGGTCGTGGTAGCCAATGGTGATCAATCCGCACTGTGGAGCGCGCTTGAAAAGATTGCGGATCAGGTGTTTTGGTACGGACGCGGCGATCGTGTGAACCATGGTTCTTTGAATCTGCGTTGGCAGCCGCAGGGAGCCGATGCGGTGTGGTTGGAGCATGGTGATGCGCGATTGTTGGTGGAGAATATTCCTGCTGGCGAGTTTCATCAGGAGAATTGTGCGGCGGCGGCAGCCTTGTTGCTGCATGCGGGCGTGGCCGATTTTGCCACCGTAGCGCACGCCTTGGCGCAGATGCCGCCGCCGCCGGGACGGATGGAGTCGATAGCTGCTGGGATCTACTTAGATTATGCCCACACGCCGGAGGCTTTGCGTGCCTTGTTGGCGACGGCACGCAAGTTGTGTCGCGGCCAGCTGTTGCTGGTGTTTGGTTGCGGTGGGGGTCGCGATGCGGCCAAACGCCCCTTGATGGGTGAGATTGCGGCGCGCGGAGCGGATCGGTGTTGGTTGACTCGGGATAATTGTCGCAGTGAGCAGCCTGAGGTGATTGCTGAGCAGGTGTTGGCGGGCATGGCTGATTCTCATGCTGCGGTGGTGGTGGAGCTTGATCGTGCCGTGGCTATTGCGCAGGCCGTCGCGACCAAGGGTGCGGATGATCTGGTGCTGATTGCAGGCAAAGGTCGGGAGCCTTACATGGACGAGGGCGGGGTGCGTACCCCATGGAGTGATGCCGATTGTGTGCAGCGTGGCTTGGAGCAAGCGTGCAGATGAGCGGCGCGATGATGGCTCAGGCAACGGGTGGTCGCTGGTATGGAACGCCACCATCGTTGGTGACCGGTTGTAGCATTGATAGTCGGCATGCGACTGCCGAGCAGGCATTTGTTGCCCTGCGCGGCCCCAACCATGATGGTCACGCCTTTGCCGCGAAGCTGGATGGGCGGATCGCCGCACTGATTGGCGAACGGCGCAGTGCTGGGCTGTGGCAGGGGATGATGACGCCACAATTGCTGGTGGAGGATAGTTATCAGGCGCTGATTGATCTGGCCGCGTGTTGGCGCCAGCAGTTGCCTGTCCGTTGTCGGGTGATCGCGGTGGTCGGCTCGCAGGGGAAAACCACCCTGCGACGGATGATTGCGCACCTGTTGCAGCACCTTGGTGTGCAGGTGGCACAAACCCAAGGCAATCTTAATAACTTAATTGGTACGCCTCTCACGCTGCTTAAGGTTCCAACCGCTAGCGATGTTGCGGTCGTGGAGTGCGGCATTAGCGAGCCCGGCGAAATGGCGAGGTTGGCCAAGATGGTGCGTCCCGATCTGGTGGTGATTCCCGCGTTATCGTTGGCGCATAGTGCGGGGCTGCATGATCTAGCTACGATTGTGCGTGAGAAGGGGGTAATGGCGCAGGCGGCAACGGAGGCCTGTGTGGTCGGCAGCGGCGTGGCTGAGATGTTGGCGCGCTTTGAAGTGATGGTTCCCGCACCCATGGTGACTGCAGATCAGCAGGTAGCGTGGCAGCTGACTGGCAGCCAACTTATCCTCACGGATGATGCAACGAGCGCGACACTGAATCTACCGTGGCCAGCGGCACACATGGCGGCCAATATGGCGCTGGCAGCGACAGTGGTGCGTCGCATCGTGCCCGATAGTGCGTTGGATGTGTTGGCGCACGGCCTACAATCCTGGCAGCCGATGGCCGGACGCATGGGTATGGTATCGGGTCGTGGCGGCTGCCGTATCCTTGATGATAGCTACAATGCCAATCCCGCCTCAATGGAGGCAGCACTCACTACTTTGCGGGCGATGGATGGCCGCACCGTCGCGATTCTGGGCGATATGGGTGAGCTTGGTGCGCATGCACGCCAGGCGCATGAATCCCTTGGCGTGGCCGGGGTTGATTGCCTGCTTCTAGTGGGAAGTGCGATGCGTTATCTCGCGGATCACCAGCCGCAGGCGCAGTGGTTTGCGACTACAGAGGCTCTACTTTCTGCGCTTGATGGGCTGGGGCTTTCTACTGGGGATGTGGTGCTGGTGAAGGGCTCACACATGATGGCGCTAGAGCAGGTGGTAGCGCGGTTGATGGTCACTAGGGAAGCGGAGGCAGATCCCTATGCTGTATAACCTGCTCTATCCTTTGGCAGATCAATATTCATTTTTTAACCTGTTTCATTACATCACCTTCCGTACCGTTTATGCGTTGGTGACGGCACTGGTAATCTGCTGGGTGGTAGGGCCGTGCTTCATTCGCTGGTTGGATGCAAGCCAGCACCAGCAGCCGATTCGCAGCGATGGCCCGCAGTCGCATCTAGTCAAACAGGGCACGCCGACCATGGGCGGACTGTTGATTTTGTTTGCGCTCACCATCTCCACGCTGTTGTGGGCGGATCTTACCAACGGATTTGTCTGGTTGACGCTGTTGGTGACGCTCGGGTTTGGTGCGATCGGCTGGTATGACGACCACCTCAAGGTGATGCGTCAGGACTCCGATGGTCTCGCTGCTAGGTACAAGATGTTGGCGATGGTGGTGCTTGGTCTCGTGGCGGGTGTGGCGCTCTATATGATGACGGATCCGGTGGTGGATGTGCCATTGATGAAGGATCCGTTGAACTTCGGTGGGTGGTATGTGCTGTTTGTGATGTTGGTGTTGGTGGGCGCCTCCAACGCAGTGAATCTGACCGATGGCCTTGATGGGCTGGCGGTGGCTCCCACCTTTATGGTGGCGGCGGCTTTGGCGGTAACGGTCTACCTTGCTGGCAACACAAAATTCGCGAACTATTTGTTAATTTCACATGTCTCTGGGGTGGGGGAGTTGACCATCTTCTGTGGTGCGATGGTTGGCGCTTGTCTCGGATTTCTCTGGTTCAATACCTATCCAGCACAGGTGTTTATGGGCGATGTTGGTGCATTGGCACTGGGTGCGGCACTGGGAGTGGTGGCTTGCGCTGCGCACCAACAACTGTTGTTGGCGATTGCAGGTGGGCTGTTTGTATTGGAGGCAGTCAGCGTGATGGTGCAGGTGGCATCGTTTAAGCTGACTGGAAAACGGGTGTTTCGCATGGCGCCGATCCACCACCATTATGAGCTCAAGGGGTGGGCGGAGCCGAAGGTGATTGTCCGTTTTTGGATCATATCCCTACTGCTATCACTCATCGCGCTCTCCACGCTGAAGTTACGATGAGCATTGGTAGAACTCAGACAATGAAGCGCTTAACCACAGAGGTACAGAGGCACAGAGCAAGATGGAATAGGATCGTTTCTGAGGCAGTGAATGGATCTCAGCACCGTTTTTCAAATCCCAATCTGCGCGCTTTTTCTCCTTCTCTGGGTTCCACCCAATGAGCACCGCGATTTTGGGTATGGGCGTGACTGGGCAGTCGATTGCGCGCTTTTTGCGGGCGCGTGGCGAGTTATGCGCCACTTTCGATGAGCAGGGTGGAAAATCGATGACGGCGGATGTGCAGATTGGCCCATTGGATGCGAAAAAGCTTGCAGCCTTTGATCGTGTGGCGGTTAGTCCTGGCATTTCATGGCATCACCCCGTGCTTGATCAGCTACGCGCGGCTGAGGTGCGGCTGTGCAGTGATCTGGATATCTTTTTGGAATCGTATCAAGGTGAATTGCTTGCGATTACTGGCACCAATGGTAAGACCAGTGTCACCCATCTTCTCGGTGTGCTTCTGGAAACTGCCGCTGGCGGGGTGGGCGTTGGTGGCAATATTGGTCAACCGATGCTCGATCTGCTCAGTGAGATTCATCCGTCACCGCGCGCATTGCTTGAACTCTCCAGTTTTCAGCTTCAGCGCTGCCATGAGGCACATCCAAAATGGGCGGCGTTGCTCAATATTCAGTCGGATCATGCCGATATGCATGCCGATCCCGAAGAGTACCGTGCATCCAAGTTGCGCCTGTTTGCCCATCAGTCCGAAGGCGATACCGCTGTGCTGCCGGTTGGCGATAGTTTTGATGATCTTGCCGCCAATTTGAAGCAGCGTGGGGTGCGGGTGCGGCGTTTTGGGTATGGCAACCATGCGGATATTGGTAGCACGGATACCGATCTATTTTGGCAGGATGGTGCTGGGGTGCGCTGCACGGTTCCGTTAGCGGAGTTGCATCTGATTGGGAGCCATCAGCAGTGCAATCTGGCAGTGGCAGCACAGGCGGCAGCCGATTGTGGTATTCATGAGGCGGTGATTCGTGAGGGGGTGACAAGCTTTCGCGGTCTGCCGCACCGCCTGCAGCTGGTCTCTAGCCATGGTGGACGAGACTGGTTTGATGACTCCAAGGCAACCAACCCGGATGCCGCCGCCGCCGCAATGGCGGCGTTGGGTAGTGTGGTTTGGGTCTGCGGTGGCGTGACCAAGGGGTTGGATCCGATGGTGTTGTTGGATTCTGTGCGCCGACATGTGCACAGCATGCTGATTATTGGTAAGAAACAGGCGCCGTTTGTTGCGTTGGCCAAGGCTTCTGGGGTGCCGTGGAGTAAGCTTGGAACCATAAAGAAGGCGGTGCTGAAGGCCTCGCAAGTGCAGGATTCACTGCTGCCGGTACTGCTGTCACCGGCAGCAGCCAGCTTTGATCAGTTCGCCAACTATGCTGCCCGCGGCGATGCCTTCAAACAGGCCATTGAGGCGCTGAAATGAGCCAAGTTGATATGGATATGGAGCAATCCAAACCCTTGGCACCGATGGACCCGATGTTGATTGGCCTGGTGCTCACTCTGCTTACTTTCAGCACCATTATGATCGCCAGTGCCAGCATGGCGGTGGCCAATGATCGTTTTGGTAATCCGTTGCGCATCACCGGTCACTGGCTGGTCTATGTGCCGATGGGGCTGACGATTATCTGGGGGGTGTCGCGCATCGAGCTCAGTTGGCTCAAGGCGGCGACACTGAATTGGCTGTTGCCGTTGGCACTGCTGTTGATGGTGTTGGTACTGATTCCTGGCCTTGGGTTGCGTCTTAACGGAGCTCAGCGCTGGTTCTCCTTTCTTGGCTTTACGCTCCAGCCGGTGGAGTTGGTCAAGCCGGTGGTGATACTCTACATGGCCTATTACCTGTCCAGCTTTCCCGAACGGCTGGGGCGCTTCCGCCAAGGTGTAATGCCGATGCTGCTTGTGTTGGGCGTGTTCTCCTGCCTGCTGCTGCTGCAACCAGACTTTGGTAGCACCATGTTGATCATCGCGGTTACGGTGGCGATGTGGTTTTTGGGTGGGGTGCCGCTGCGTCATATGAGTGTGATGGTGGTGTTGGTGGTGGCTTTTGCCGCCATAGCTATTGCAGTTGAACCGTATCGGGTCACGCGATTTTTAAGCTTTACTCATCCATGGGATGATAAACTCAATAGCGGATATCAGCTGGTGCAGTCCATGATTGCGTATGGTTCTGGTGGTTTGACTGGCGTGGGTTTGGGTCAGGGGGTGCAGAAGCTGTTTTACCTGCCGGAAGCGTTTACCGATTTTATTGTGGCTGTGATTGGTGAAGAGCTGGGGTTGGTTGGCACATTGAGTCTGGTGCTGTTGTTTGCACTGCTGATTGGTCGCTGCTTCCATCTGGCAACAAAAACCGATGTGCTCTACGAACGGCTGGTAGTTTTGGGTTGTACCATGATGATCGCGGTAACATTCATCATCAATCTTGGTGCTTCCAGCGGCCTGTTGCCGACCAAAGGGATGCCGATGCCATTTATCTCGTATGGCGGTAGTGCGCTGTTTGGCAACTGCCTGTTGGTGGGGTTGATTTTGTCGGTGCAGCGCCATCTTCCTGTTGCCCATTCAAAAACAAAAAGTGCGGAATATTCACCGCGTATGAAGGCGACGCCATGAGCTGGGAAAGGATGGTTCTCACCACGGAGGCACGGAGGCACAGAGAAGCGAAGACTTTTCACCGCAGAGACGCGGAGACGGATGCAGCGCGTGTCGTTGGCTGGCTGCAATGAGTGCTACGGTTTGTATCGCTGGTGGCGGTACCGGGGGGCATTTGATGCCGGCGTTGGCGCTGGCGGATGCGATGCGTGGCCGTTGGCCAGATCTGACGGTGCGTTTTATTGGTGCTGAGCGCGGGTTGGAGGCGAAAATGCTGCCTGAGCGCGGTGAAGAGGTGTTGCTGCTCTCCATGCATGCCGTTTCTGGTGCGGGAATCTGGCAGCGGATGTGGGTGGTGTGTGCAGAGCTTCCCCGTGCGGTGCGGGTCATTCTCAAGAGCTGGCGCGAACAAAAGCCTAAGTTGGTGATTGGTGTTGGTGGTTATGCCAGCGCCATGGGGGTGGTGGCTGCGATCATCGCCCGCATTCCGGTGCTGCTTTATGAACAGAACGCCATTCCTGGCATGGTCAATCGTCAGTTGGCGCGCTTTGCTCGCCGCGTACTGCTTGGCATGGAGGCCGCTGCCCGGCATTTGCCGACGGCCAAGGCGGTGGTGTGTGGAAATTTGGTGCGGAGTGAGATTGCCACCGCTCGGTGGCAGCCTCATGAGCCACCGCAGTTGTTGGTGCTTGGCGGTTCGCAAGGAGCAAGGTTTCTTAATGAAACCATGCCGTTGGTGGCTGCGGTGTTGCAGAAATCGGGGTGTTTGTTCACGGTGCGTCACCAATGTGGTCGTGATAACGAGGCCGCAGTATCTGCAGCCTATCAGCAGGGGGGGATTGCGGCGGAGGTTGTGCCTTTTTGTCACGATATGGTTGATTTTTATACCAGTGGCAATCTGTTGGTGGCCCGTGCGGGCGCAATGACGGTCGCGGAGTCGGCTGTGGTCGGGGTGCCGACGATCTTTATTCCACTTCCGGGCGCTGCGGATGATCACCAGTTTCACAATGCCAAGGCGCAGGCGGATGATGGTGCTGCGGTGGTGCTACGGCAGGAGGAAGCAACACCTGAATCGCTGGCTTCCATGATTACTGTGTTGCTGCAACGGCCTGAAAAGTTGCAACAGATGCACGATGCGGCAGTGCGCCATGCACCGCGCCATGCTGCGGACAAGATGCTGACAGAGATCGCCCCGTTTCTTGAGGAAGCGGCATGAAGCAGTTGGTGCGCACCATCCATTTCACCGGCATTGGCGGCATCGGTATGAGCGGGATTGCCGAGGTGCTCCATACCCAAGGTTTTGTGGTGCAGGGCAGCGATATGGCGGAGAGTGCCAATGTGGATCGCTTGCGCCAATTGGGAATTTCGGTGCAGATCGGTCACGCCGCCGAACATTTGGGAGATGCACAGGTGGTGGTGGTTACCTCGGCAGTCGATGTGACCAATCCCGAGATTTCAGCAGCCAAAACGCGCGGGATTCCGGTGATTCCTCGCGCTGAGATGCTGGCGGAGTTGATGCGCATGAAGCGCGGCATCGCCATTGCCGGTAGCCACGGTAAGACCACCATCACCTCGTTGATTGCCCACGGTATGGAGGCGGCGGGGATGGATCCGACCTTCGTGATTGGCGGGCGGTTGATTGCCAGCGGCGACAACGCGCGCCTTGGTGCCAGTCCGTGGCTGGTGGCGGAGGCGGATGAGAGCGATGGCTCATTCCTACGCCTGACGCCCACCATGACAGTGGTCAGTAACATCGATCCCGAACACCTCAACCATTATGGCTCATTTGATCGATTGATGGAGGCGTTTGCTGCTTTCGTCAATCTCACCCCATTTTATGGTTGCGCGGTGCTGCATCACGCCCATCCCCGGGTGGCGGAGCTACGCGAGGGGTTGCACAAGCCGGTACTGACTTATGGCGATAGCCCGCAGGCTGATGTGCATCTGTTGGAGCGGCAGGTGGATGGCGTGCATCAACAGTTGACGGTAGGGATCCGTGGCCTAAAAGAGTCGCTACACCTCTCGCTAGCGATGCCCGGTGCGCACAATGCTGAAAACGCATTGGCAGCGGTGGCGGTGTTGCACCGTTTGGGGATTGCGCCACAGCAGATTGAGGCCGGAATCGCCTCATTCTCCGGTATTGAACGCCGTTTTCAGGTGACATCGGTGGGTGCGGGGCTTTTGGTGGATGATTATGGACACCATCCGGCGGAGATTGCTGCCACGCTGGCTACGGCCGCTGAGTCTTGGCCCGGTCGGCGGTTGGTGGTGGTGTTCCAGCCGCACCGTTTTACCCGTACCCGCGATCTGTTCGATGATTTTATTGCGGTGCTTGATGGGGCGCATGAGGGTCATTTGCTGCCTATTTATCCAGCCAGCGAGCAACCCATTGATGGTGTCAACAGTACAGCGCTGGTGGCAAGTATGCGCCAGCGCGGCCATCGTCACGCGGATACGGTAGCAGATTTGGCTGCCGCCGAGAGCCTATGCCGCCAACGGCTGGCGGATGGAGATGTCGTCCTAGTGCTTGGTGCGGGCTCCATCGGCAGCGTTGCCCGCGCTATCCGAGCAGGAGCAGCATGCTGATGGACTACAATAATCTCTCAGCGTTCGGTGAGGTGCGCGAGTACGAATCGATGGCTGGCCATGTCACGCTGGGCGTGGGTGGTGCGGCGCGATGCTATTTTCGGCCACACGATCTTGATGCGTTGGTAGCGTCGATGACGAAAATCCCTAGCGAGATTCCCCTGCTTGTGATTGGCCGAGGCAGTAATTTGCTGGTTACGGATGCGGGGTTTGATGGCGTGGTGATTGATCTGGCATCCCTGCAAGGGATATCGCTGGATGGGACGCTACTCCATTGTCAGGCTGGTTGCAGGATGTCGCAGGTTGCTGCGCGCTGTGCTGATGCGGGGTTGGCTGGGGCTGAATTTATGGCCACTGTACCGGGGAATATCGGTGGTGGTGTGGCGATGAATGCTGGTGCCTTTGGCCATCAGTTTTCCGATATTTTGCAGCGGGTAGCGTTGCTGCATCGCGATGGTCGGCGCGAAGCGGTGGCTGCCGATGCCCTTAAAATGGCCTATCGCCATAGTGTGTTGCCTACTGGTGCGCTGGTGGTGGGGGCGGAGTTTGAACTTCAGCGCGATGATGCCGAGGCGATTCGCGGTCGTATCCGTGCGATGCGCACGAAGCGGGGGGTGAGCCAACCGTTGGCACAGCCCAACTGTGGTTCGGTGTTTAAGAATCCACCGGGCGATCACGCCGCACGCCTGATTGAGGCGGCAGGGCTGAAAGGGGAGCGGTGTGGTCAGGCACAAATATCGCCCCAACACGCCAATTTTATTGTCAATCTTGGTGGCGCGAGTAGCCAGGATGTGCTGCATCTGATGACGGTGGCGCAACGGGCGGTGAAGCTACAGTCGGATATTCATCTTGAACCCGAGTTGAAGGTGGTTGGCTCTTGGTGTGAACAATGAGGTGTGAACAATGAGGTGCGAACAATGAGGGTCGGGGTATTGATGGGTGGGGCTTCGGCGGAACGCGAGGTTTCATTGCGTTCTGGTCAGGCAGTGGTCGCGGCGTTGCAACGGGGTGGCAGGAGCGTGGTGGCACTTGATCTCCCTCCTGACGGTGATTGGCCAGCCATGATTCGCGAGGCGGAGATTGGCGTCGCCTTTGTTGCCCTGCATGGCACGCTGGGTGAGGACGGCGCGATTCAAGGGCTGTTGGAGACGATCGGAATGCCCTACACTGGTTCGGGGGTGATGGCCTCTGCAATCTGCATGAATAAGCGTGTGAGCAAGGATCTGCTTCATGCCCATAGCATTCCAGTAGCGATGGATATTCCGTTGGGTGCAGATGGTTTTCCGGTGCGTTATCCGGTATTTGTCAAGCCGGTGGCACAGGGATCGAGCGTGGGGCTGCATCTGGTGACATCCGCAGCAGAGTGGGCTGAGATCACGATTACCGATACCTCCGATTGGTTGATCGAGATGCCGGCGAAAGGCGTCGAGGTGGCGGTGTCCGTACTCGATGGCGAGGCGCTACCCTGCATTGAGGTGCGTCCAGCTAGCGGTATTTACGATTACGCCGCCAAGTATGAAGCGCACGATACCCGTTACATCTGCCCGGCTGAATTGCCGGTCGAGAGCCAGCGATTATGTATGGATCAGGCGGAGATGGCCGTTGCCCTGCTTGAATGCCGAGGCGCTCCTCGGGTGGATATGATTGTTACCGATGGTGGCGAGGCGGTGGTGTTGGAGGTTAATACCATTCCCGGCATGACTTCGACCAGCCTGTTGCCTAAATCGGCGGCGGTTGCAGGCATCGGTTTTGATGCGCTTTGCTTGCGCATGTTGGCGAGTGCGACACGGGATGGCCTGTAATGGCGAAAAACATCGCAGTGCCCCCCCCTTGGGCGCAAAGATTCGGCAATATTGCTTGGCGCCAAGGGGTGGTGCGGTGTTATCCGCCAGTGCGCGCCAGCCTATGGGTGATGTTGGTACTGGTGGCGGTGGGTGGGGGTTTGAATGCGCTGAACCATGCTTTAGGGGTGCGTTTCTGGCAGGTGCAGAGCGATAATGCGACGCTACAACAGGCGATATCTACCCGTCTACGCCAGATGATGCCGCTCAATTTTTTGAATTCCCGTCCGGAGGTGCTTGCCCATGCCTTGCGGCATTTAGAGCCGGATATCGCCAAGATAGAGATTGTTCGGCATTTGCCGCACAGCTTGGCGGTGCATGCCACCATTCGCCAACCTTTTGCTTTATGGACGACGGGTGATGGCCGGCTGATGTTGGTGGATGGTCAGGGGGTTTCGTACCGTTCAATTCACCGTGGTGAGCATTGGGACTTGCCTCTACTGCGTTGTGTCAACGCGAATATTGTCTTGAAGATGGTTGCCTTGATGAAGCAGATACAAAAAAAGGATCCCGGCAGGTTGGCAGAGGTGAGTGAGTTGATTGTGGAGGATGGCACGGTGCGGATAGATATGAATAAGGGTGCACAATGGAGTTTCCCGCTTAATCACCAGATGACGGCGTGTGTGGGTCACATTCTCGCCTTGTTGGGCAGGGCACCTTGGCGTCATGGGCAGTGGAAGATTGATGCCAGGCAGCAGGATCGTTGGTTTGTACGGGCAGGCAATGCCGTTCGGGAGGTGATATAAGGATGAAACATCAGCAGACGGTTGTTGGTCTCGATATAGGTACACACAAAATCGCATGTGTGGTCGCGGAAGTCTCACCAGATGGCAAGGTGGATGTGATCGGTATTGGCACCCACCCATCGCGTGGCCTGCGCAAAGGCGTGGTGGTCAATATCGATAGTACGGTGGAGTCGATTGGGCTGGCGGTGCAAGAGGCTGAATTGATGTCAGGGGTTGAGGTTAAGCGCGTCTACACTGGTATCGCGGGGAGCCATATCCATGGTTACAATAGCCATGGTGTGGTGGCGACCAAAGACGGTGAGGTGTCGCAAGAGGATGTGACGCGGGTGATTGAGGCCGCCAAGGCAATGAATATCTCCGCCGATCAGAAGGTACTGCATATCCTGCCGCAGGATTACATCATTGATGGCCAGGATGGGATTAAGTCACCCGTTGGGATGAGTGGCGTCCGGCTGGAGGCGAAGGTGCATGTGGTGACGGGGGCCGTCTCCTCGGCACAGAATATTATCAAATGTTGCCATCGTTGTGATCTGGAGGTGGCGGATGTGGTGCTTGAACAGCTCGCTTCCAGCGAGGCGGTGCTGCAACCGGAAGAGAAAGAGATTGGCGTGATATTGGTTGATATTGGTGGTGGCACCACCGATATCGCGGTATTTATTAATGGTTCTATTCGCCACACCTCGGTGATTCCCATTGGTGGCGACCATTTGACCAACGACCTAGTGGTGGGGTTGCGCACCTCACCGCGCGAGGCGGATCAGCTTAAGCGCAAACATGGCGCCTGTATGCCATCAATGGTGGCTCCTGACGAAATGATTGAGATCCCCAGCGTAGGTGGCCGTGAGCCACGGGCGATGCCACGCCAGGTGATGATACAGATTCTTGAGCCTAGGATGGAGGAGCTGTTTGAGATGGTAAAAGCCCATTTGGAGCAGTCTGGCTTTCACAATCAAGTCTCTGCGGGGGTGGTGCTGACCGGTGGTAGCTCGCTGCTTAAAGGCGCAGTGGAGTTGGCTGAAGAGATTTTCGATGCGCCGGTTCGGCTAGGGCGACCAAGTGGTGTGGGGGGGTTGGTTGATGTGGTGGCGACGCCAGTCTACTCCACTGGGGTGGGTTTGGTGCTTTATGGCTGCCGTTATCGGCAAACAAACACGAGGTCTACGACCAAAAAACATCATAGCGTATCCGGGCCTTCTCTATGGCAACGCATGCGTGCTTGGTTTGGGGATACATCATGATATCCAGAACGATTACGCAACCTGTTTACAACATAACTACTACTCAGCACCCTACCTAAAAATGGCTGTAACTGCTCAGATTGCTTCCTGTTTTCCTGATAGCAAGGCGAAAAATCGGACGCGAGCTGAGTCGTTACTTTACAACATCAGTACGATCATCAATAGTTCACATCAATTCGGAGGAGAATTCAATTATGTCCATGTTTTTTGAGGATAGCAGCAGCCTGTCGGCTAAGATAAAAGTGATCGGTGTTGGCGGTGGTGGTGGCAACGCCATGAACAACATGATTACCCATAACCTAACTGGGGTTGAGTTCATTGTTGCCAATACCGATGCGCAGGCAATTGAACGCAATCAGGCGGAACTTAAGCTGCAGTTGGGGTCAGAGCTTACCCGTGGCATGGGCGCGGGAGCCAAGCCTCAGATTGGGCGTGATGCAGCAGAGATGGAACGCGACCATATTCGCGAATATCTGGAGGGAGCAGATATGGTGTTTGTTACCGCAGGGATGGGGGGCGGTACCGGTACCGGTGCCGCACCTGTCATTGCGGAGATCGCGAAGGAGTTGGGGGTGCTTACCGTGGCGGTGGTGACTAAACCGTTCAAGTTTGAGGGCAAGCGTCGGATGAAACAGGCGGAGTCGGGGATTGCGGAGCTTAGCAAGCATGTTGATACCCTGATCACTATCCCGAATCAGAAATTGATTGGTGCGGTAGGTAAAAACACCTCCATGCTTGAGGCTTTCCGTCAGGCGGATGAGGTCTTGCTACAGGCGGTTCGCGGCATCTCCGAACTGATTACCGAGACGGGGTATGTCAATGTCGATTTTGCAGATGTGAAGTCGGTGATGAGCGGTAGTCAGGGGTTGGCAATGATGGGGGCCGGATCTGCTTTTGGTGAAAATCGTGCGATCACTGCTGCGGAGTTGGCGATCTCCTCGCCGCTGTTGGAGGATGTTGATATTCATGGTGCCCGAGGGATTTTGATCAATGTAACGGGCAGTGAGGAGATGACGCTGGCGGAGTACGATGAGGCGGTATCGATTGTGCAGACCATGGCCGATGATGATGCCAATGTGATCTGTGGCATGGTGTATGACAACAGTATGGGCGACGAATTGCGGGTTACTGTGGTCGCGACAGGGTTGATGAGCGGTCAAGTGGTGCATATGCAAACAGTTGTGGACAATACCGCCTCTTTGCCTCCAGTGCAGTTGCCATTACCCGGCATGTTGGCCACGGGAACGGATGCGCCTAGTGGTAGTTCGCGGCTGGGTGATCAATTAACGCATCTGGCTCGGCAGCCGCAGGCTGGTGATGGTGCCGAGCTGAATTGCGATTACGATATTCCCGCTTTTTTGCGGCGTCAGGCGGATTGATTTTTCGAGGATCGCTCCTTGATACAATATCGGAATATTCGTAACTACTGAGCAGTTACGGGATGTTTTCAATGGGTGCTGAGTAGTTACGAATATTTCATCAACTTGCTAGCTACACGAAATTGGGCAGCATTGCCCTTTTCCGCATGGCTGAATGCCGTTGAAATTCGCCCTGCGCGGTGGCTGCGCGCCCCATTTGGGGACGATGAGCTTTAACTAAGGAGAAGTGATGATTCCTCAACGGACGCTGAACAGGGCAATCCACTGCGGTGGTATTGGTCTGCATTCGGGCAAGAAAATCGAATTGACGCTATATCCGGCGGCTGAGAATAGTGGTGTTACCTTTATACGCAGTGGTCAGACGGTTGAAATACCGGCAAAATCTGAATTTGTGGTTGATACGCGTCTCTGTACTACCTTGGGTCGTGATGGTGTGACCATCTCGACGGTGGAACACCTGCTCTCAGCACTAGCTGGTTTGGGTGTGGATAATGCTCGGATTGAGGTTGGTGGTGGTGAGATTCCGATCATGGACGGTTCTGCTGCGCCCTTTGTGTTTCTGATTCAGTGTGCAGGGATTCGCGAGCAGAAGGCAGCCAAGAAAGTGATCCGTATTCTGCGTAAGGTGGCGATTGAAGATGGAGATAAGCACTGCGCTTTGCGTCCAGCTTCAGGGTTTCGGGTCTCCTATTTGCTTGATTATGATCATCCTTTGCTCAACAATCGCCATGTTTCTATTGATTTTTCTCGTCAGGCATATACCCGTGAGGTGAGTCGCGCGCGCACCTTCGGTTTCTTGCATGAAATCGAGGCGTTGCAGAAGGCAGGATTGGCACTCGGCGGCTCCTTGGAGAATGCGATTGGCTTAGACTCCTATCGGGTGGTGAATGAGGGCGGCTTGCGCTATCAGGATGAGTGTGTGCGCCATAAAATTTTGGATACCCTAGGCGATCTGTCATTGGCTGGGTTACCGATTGTTGGGGCATTTGAGGGTGCGCGTACCGGACACGCCTGTAATCATCAGCTGGTTGAAGCTCTGCTGGCGGACCCTTCAGCCTATCGGGTGGAGTCATTGGTGCGCAGTCCCGGTGATCGCGAAGAGGTTGCGCAACCCTTTGCTGCTAGCGCAGCGGCAGCACTGTAGGAAAACGAAGCGATGCAAGATTTTTTGGAAAGAATGCTGTGGGGCTCGCGTTATCTAACCTTGCTGGCTGTATGGTCGTGTATAGTGGGGATGGCGCTGCTGTTTATCTCTTCCGCTTGGGATATGGGAAAATTGCTAGTCGAGTTCGTCCAGGTCTATTTTATGGGTCATGTGGTGGAGCATTTTCATATTATCGTGGTTAGCCATGTTATTACCGCAGTGGATGACTTTTTACTTGCGATCGTGTTGCTGATTTTTGCCCTTGGCGTGTATGAGTTGCATATTGGTAAGATTAAGTGCGCGCATCAGTCGGAAAATGCGGGCAATATTCTGATGGTGAACAGCTTGGATGACCTCAAGGATCGCCTAGGTAAGGTGATTTTGATGATTCTGATCGTTGCTTTCTTTAAGCAGGTGCTTCATGTTACTTTTGATAATCCGCTCAATATTCTTTACATGGGGGCGGGCATTTTGATGGTGTCATTAGCCGGATACTTCGGCCATAGAAGCTGATTTCCGGTTTTCTCGATAGCGGCGTTGAAACGCCTTGCCATCAGAAGAACCAGAATCGATCTGAGTAGTTACAATATTTCCAATAGTTGATTGAGGTTTTTTGCCCATTGGTTCGCTAGTACGGCCAGTGGCTGCGGAGTGGCGTGGTGGGCGATGCTGTCCATCGCAAAATTGAGCCCGCAGGGGTGAATGGGGTCAAACCACGCGAGTTTCGTGGTGACATTGAGCGCCATCCCATGCCAAACAACCCCCCGACTAATGCGCAGCCCGATGGCTGCGATTTTGCCGCAAGTGGTCCATACTCCGGGGGCGCCTTTACGGCGCGCTGTGATGATTCCGTAGTCTGCCAGCAGGCGGATGCAGCCCTCTTCCAATAACGCAACATAGGCCCGTGGCGCCAAGTGACGCCGCTTGAGGTTGATGATCGGATAGAGCATCAATTGCCCCGGCCCGTGGAAGGTGGTTTCACCGCCACGGTCGCTGACGATCAGTGCTGCGGGAAGGGTTGGTGTGATGCGATTATCAATCGCGCGTCTACCGGTAGTGTAGATGGGATCATGTTCGCAGCACCAAATAACCTCTTTTTCATCGCCTGCTTGTAACTTTTCCGCATGCTGGCGCATTGCTGTCGCAAAAGGTTGGTACGGTTGTCTGCCTAGCCAGCGGAAATCGGGGTTGCTCACTGCATGCGATGGTAGGTAAATAGCGGGTCAATATTCCCCTGCCATGTGCCATAGTAGAGTTCAAGTAACTGATCAGCTTGGGTCTTCTTGTCATTGATGGCATCTTTGAGCGGCGCGAGGAAACAGGCTTCACTGGTGGTGGCATCCAACGGAGCCAACCGTTGCAGCCCGTTCTCAGCAATCTCGACCATGGTGCGGCACAGCTCCAGTAGCGTGGTGCCGCGAAATGGGGTGGCAAATGCGTGCACCGGAGCCAGACGGCGTAGTGTACACACCTCATGCCAGCTCCAGTCCGCGATCAGATTCCAGGCTTGGTTTTGCGCCTCAGTATCGTAGAGCAGCCCTTTCCATAGTGCCGGAAGGGCGCAGATCCAGTTGGATGCGCCGGTATCAGCACCGCGCATCTCGAGGAACTGTTTGAGTCGCACCTCAGGGAATAGGGTGGAGAGGTGGTTTTCCCAATCAATAATAGTCGGCAGCTCTTTAGGGAGTTGCGGCAGCTTTCCCTGTAAGAAATCCCGAAATGAGGCGCCAGCACAGTCGATATAGTGGTGATCTCGAAGGACAAAATACATCGGCACATCCAGTGCCCACTCCACATAACTGGCAAAGCTGAAGGTGGTTTCAAATACGCATTTTGGGATGCCGGTGCGTGCATTGTCGGTATCGAGCCAGCAGCCGGCACGGGTAGATTTTAAGCCTGATGGGACACCATCGCGGAATGGGCTGGCGGCAAATAGCGCGGTAACCAAGGGTTGCAATGCGCTACTAATTCGCATTTTTCGTACCATGTCCGCCTCATCCGAGAAATCGAGGTTGGCCTGTACGGTGGCTGTACGCAGCATCATATCCAACCCCTGATTGCCCACCTTCGGCATGTAATTGCGCATGATTTTGTAGCGTTTCTTGGGCATCCAGTCGATGGCTTCACGGGGCCATTTGGGCTGAAAACCGACACCGACAAAACCGATGCCGATCTCTCGGGTGATATTCTCCAGCAGTGCGAGGTGATCATGCACCTCTTTGCAGGTGTCGAATAGGGTGGGTAGCGGCGCGCCTGAGAGTTCAAACTGGCCTCCCGGTTCGAGGGTAATGGAGGCACCATTCAAGGTTAGTGCGATAATATTATCGCCCTCAACCACGGGTTTCCATGCAGTTTCATTGGCTAGGCGGGTGAGCAGGCAGCCGATACCTTCCTCCCCGTGGTAGGGTGCTGGGCGCAATGTGCTATGCTGGAAACTGATTTTTTCATGCTCAGTGCCGATGCGCCATGCGCTCTCTGGTTTGCAGCCGCAGGATAGGGCTGTGATTAAGTCCTCCTCATGTTCGATGGTTGGGGAGTGGTTGCTACTCATGATTTTAACGGTTCCTCGTGAAGGCGCAGGGTGAATTCTGGGCCGTTATTGCGTCCCTGCAGGTTGATTAGGATGTCGCGATCAAGCGGCAATACGCCGGTGATCTCTGCATGCTTGTGCAGCGCGATTTGCTGCAAGCTGTGGCCATCCCATGCCCATAGGATCGCTGGTGTATCGTTATCGGTGATCCATAACCAGTTACGGCGTGCATCCCACGCCAGATGTGTTGGATGGTGGATGCGTGGATCATCCAGATAGGTGCGCAGCTCTGCGTGCGTGCCGTGATCAATCAGCTCAAGGATGCGTGGGGCATCGGTTTCGGCGATTAGCAGATGGCCATTGGGTAGTCGCGCCATACCCTCCATATGGTTGAAGGTGGGTGCATGGTGTTGCTTAGCAATAGCGCGTGCCTGTGAGGGGTCGGCAATCACGATCCATGCCCCCTTTGGCCCTAATACCTGCAAGCCGTGGGGCGGTTGTAGGCGGTAACGGTAGAGCGCACCGTGGCGGTTATTATCTGGCAGGTAGGCGTAGTGGCCATCAGCGGAGAAATCGATGCCTTGGTGCGAAAAGGTTCCGGTACGGCGCAGGGGTGAGATGGCTGGGTTTGAGCTGCGTACCTTGTCGCGTTCGACTAGTTGATCGGAGGGTAGTTTGTCGGGTTGGGCAATGCGCCAGATCAACCCTTTGTCGAACCCCTCTCCCAACCATAGGCTGCCATCGGGCGCCGATTTGAGCACATCGGCGTGTTCCAACCCATTGATTAAGATGCTGCTGCGGCCACTCTTGAGGTTGTAGAGATAGAGGCTGGGAGACTCAAGGTCGGCCTGATTGTTACAGGCGATATAGAGGTAATGGCGATCTTTGGAGGTGGCCATCGCAGCCGGTTCAATCTGGCGCCAGACAGCCAGTGACTTGCTT
This sequence comes from Mariprofundales bacterium, assembly GCA_030950645.1. Classification (GTDB taxonomy): domain Bacteria; phylum Pseudomonadota; class Zetaproteobacteria; order Mariprofundales; family J009; genus JAUZRF01. The sequence goes on along the minus strand of JAUZRF010000023.1, from coordinate 6,880 downwards.
TGCCACCCCGAGGTAAGCTCCAGCCCAATGGTATTGGTGGTGCAGGCGGCAAGGAGTATCAGTGCCGTTAATGCCGTGAGCCGTTGCATCATGTCTCTTACCGCAACCGACTCACTGATCAGCGAACCGTTCACGAATGGCTACCATGGCAGGGATGTTATCGAGAAAGATTTGCGCCAGCGTTGGATCGAAGTGGCGACCGGACTCTTCATGGATGAGTTCCACAGTCGGTTCCAGCGGCCACGCCTGCTTGTAGGGTCGTTTCGAGAGCAGGGCATCGAAGACATCACAGATGGAGGCAATGCGCCCCTCAATCGGGATATCTTCACCCGATAATCCGTTGGGATAGCCCGATCCATCCCATTTCTCATGGTGAGTTCTAGCGATGATCTCGCCCATTTTCATGAAGTCAGAAGAACTCTCAGAGAGAATATCAGCGCCATTTTCCGCGTGTTTCTTCATGATATCCCACTCATGGGGTTCCAGTTTTCCTGGTTTGAGGAGGATGGCATCGGGGGTGCTTATTTTTCCGATATCGTGCATTGGGCTGGCGATATGGATCAGGTTCTGGAAGTCGGCATCCATTCCCGTCAGCTGCGCTAGCTCTCGGCAGCAAGTACTCATCCGCAGCACATGCATACCGGTTTCATTGTCACGAAATTCTGCTGCGCGCCCCAGCGTACGGATGGTCTCGAGGTGACTCTCACGCAGTGCGGAGGTGCGTTGTGCCACCTCCACCTCCAGCAGAGCGGCGCGTGATTTGCGCTCTTTGTAGAGCTGTCGCACTTGGAGTAGATTGAACACGCGGAACAGCAACTCCTCGTGATCCACCGGCTTGTTGAGGAAGTCGCGGGCACCAAGCTCTAATGACTGGTGACGCGAGGCGGCGTCGAGATCGGCGGTCAGCACCATCACCGGCAGGTAGTCGAGCGGGTCGATCTGTTCCTGTAGCATTTTCATCACCTCGAAGCCGTGCATCTGCGGCATCCGCAGGTCAAGCAGGATGAGATCATAGCTGTGCTGGATATGGAGCGACTCCACCAGGCATGGGTCGTTGATGCAGGTAACATTGGTATAACCGCTCGAGTCGAGCATCATCTCGATGAGGTCGGTGTTGGCGGGTTTGTCATCAACTACCAAAATAGTGGATTGATAGATGGTGTCAGTTATGGTGTCAGTCATGGTGTCAGTCTCCTGAAGGGTATTGCGCTATACTAGTCGCAGCTCGCCGTGGGTGTCATGCTGGGTGGGGATCTTGATCCAATGGCACCTCAATCCAGAAGGTGCTGCCTTCGGTCACATCTTCATCCAAGCCAATCGCACCCCCCATCATCTCCATCAAGCGTTTGCTGATCACGAGATCAACCCCGCTGCCCTCGACCTCTCCTGATTCTCGGCCCAGTCTGCTGAAGGGTTGGAACAGCTGGTCACGCATCGCTATCGGGATGGGCTTGCCATCGTTGTGCACCCAGATGCGAGCCATGTTGGCATCGGCTTGCGCAGCTATTTCCAGCTGGCTTTCGCCGAATGTTTTGGGGTCTTGTTTCGCGGGTTTAGGTTGTCAATTTGTTGATATATTGTAACTACTCAGCACCCATTAAAAACATCCCGCAACTGCTCAGATCGCTTCCGGTTTTTCTGATAGCAAGGCGAAAAAGCGGAGTTTACTACTGTAAATGAGAATTTTTCAACGCCGCTAGCAGGAAAACCGGGAGTGAGCTGTGTTTTTACCTTTTTTGTAAATTACAACGTACTTAAAAATCAGAATATAATCCGCGAAACAAGACCTGGCTCCGATTTTCATGTAGGTGCGACTGGCACCATGATTCACAGTTTTCCCAGTGTCTCTTGGATAACAGCGCTGATCTCATTGATATTCATGGGCTTGGTTAGGTAACGGGCGAAGCCGGCGCTCCGACCTTTGCTGATATCGTTGTTGTTGGCTGCTGCAGAGAGGGCAAATGTCGGGATGTTGCGGGTCTCGGCCATCGCAGCCAATCGTTTACGCACGCCATAGCCATCCATGCCCGGCAAGTTGATATCGACAATAATCATGTCTGGCCGTAAGTCCTTGGCCAGCGATAGCCCCGTTTCGCCATTTTCGGCGGTATGCAGGGTCAGGTGGTCAATTTGGTCAACGATCATCATCATCAGCTCGCGGTTGGAAAGATTGTCTTCGATGTAGAGTAGGGTGCGTTTGCTATGATGCGGTGAGATCTCGGTCTCATTGGCTATCTGCTCTGGGGGAGTTCCTTCGCTGTCGTTGGGCAATTGTGTTGCTTCGGCATTGGGCAGGGTAAACCAGAAGGAGCTTCCCTTTCCCTCCTCGCTGTTGAATCCAATATCTCCGCCCATGATCTCCACCAGTTTTTTGCAGTAGGCCAGACCGATGCCGGTACCCTCAATCGCGCTGGCCTCTTGACCTAGTCGTTGGAATGGAACGAAGACTTGGCCATGGTCAGATTCAGCGATGCCAAAGCCGTTATCACGCACCGCTACGCGCATGCGCGTTTCACCCTCATCCTCGCAAGTGATCCACACCGATCCCTCTTCCTGGTTGTATTTGATGGCATTGGTGATGAGGTTGGTCAGGATCTGTTTGAGCCGGGTCTGATCGGCCGTGATGCAATGGCTCGTGGCGCAGTCACATTGATAATGGAGGGTGATAGCAGCTCGCGTGGCAATGGGGATAAGGGTGGTGAGTACCGCTTCGATCGCGCTGTTCAGTGATACCACCTCCAGTGACAGCGTGGTTTTCCCGCTCTCCACCTTGGCCAGATCGAGGATATCGTTGACCAGCGCCAGTAGATGGCGTCCACCGTCTAGGATGTGGCTGACACACTTGGTCTGGCGGCGATCAAGCGGATCCATCTCCAGCATCTCGGCAAAACCGAGGATGGCATTGAGCGGGGTGCGCAGTTCATGGCTCATGGAGGAGAGAAAATCGGTCTTGGCCTGATTGGCCTCTTCGGCCAGTTGTTGTGCCTGTTGCAGCTGTTGGCTGCGGCGCAGGCGTTCACTGATGTCACGCGCCACCCCGACAAAATGGGTCTCGCTATCCTCCATTACCACCGGGGTAACATTGAGTTCAATAGTGATGGTGTTGCCCTGCTTGGTGATCGCCTGAAGCTGGCGCTCGTTGCCGAAGACCAACTTGCTGTGGATGAGGCTGTTTTGCACATAGTCGTCATGGCGTGCCGCCAGTTCGGGATGCATTAATACCGAGATGTTGGAGCCCACCACCTCTTCGCTGCGGTAACCGAAGATGGTCTCAGCCGCTCGGTTGAATAGCTCGATGGTGGCCTTGCGGTCAATCATGATGATGGCATCGGAAGCGGCATTTAAGATTGCCGTATCGCGGGTAGTGGTGGCAACCATTTTCGCCTTATCTTTTTGTTGATTCTTGAGCTTGTTGGTCAGCAGGATGCGCCGCTGGTGGTTGGCGATACGCGCTACCAACTCCTCGTGTGAGAAGGGTTTGACCAGAAAGTCATCGACTCCAAGGTTGAGCGCCTTGATCTCGATATTGAGATCGCTGGCAGCGGTGATCAGCACGATGGGTAGATCGCTATTGCCTATCTTTTCACGGACATACTGGGTTAGATCCAGTCCATCCATGCCTGGCATCATGAAATCGGTGATGAGCAGATCGATGGTGTGATGTTGCAGTAGTTCAATAGCGGTCACGCCATTTTCGGCTTCGAATAGGATCGCACCTTGAGGCTCTAGTGCCCGCCTGATCATGGCGCGGCCGATGGTGGAGTCATCGGCTAGCAGAATGCGTAACCCATCGAATCGTTTTTGGTGTTTGCCCAATATATCCTCGACAAAGGCGCACAGCGCACCCTCCTCAAACGGCTTGGTGAAGAAGTTGATGGCTCCGGCATCGAAGGCCATCTGGCGAATCACGGGATCGGTTTTACTGGAGATGACCACCACCGGAATGTCGGCACAGGAGGGGTAACTAGCCAGCTTGGCGGTGGCTGCGATGCCATCCATCCCCTCCATCTCCAAATCCATGGTGATGAGGTCGGGGTGTTGATTGAGTGCAATATCAATTGCTTCGCGTGCTGAGGTTGCGGTGATCAGGGTTTTATTGGTTAGCGTTGAGAGCTCTTTGGCGATGAGGCCACGATGCATGGCGCTATCATCAACAATCAGAATGTTTATCGGGCTTCTCCTCGGTATCTCTACATTGTCGGCCACGCCATCAGCTTGGATTGGCAGCCTATTGTTTGGGACTCGTAACTACTCAGCACCCCTGATCCTATGAGTTTATGCAGTTGGGATAAAGGGCTCATCCTGATAAGCACGGATGATCGTATCAAGCGGGTTGATGTTATTTTTTCGTAACTACTCAGCTCACTCCCGGTTTTCCTGATAGCGGCGTTGAAAAATGCACATTGACAGTAGTAAACTCCGATTTTTCGCCTTGCTATCAGGAAAACCGGAAGCAATCTGAGCAGTTACAATCATTTTTGGGTAGGGTGCTGAGTAGTTACATTTTTTCTAGCTGTGGAGAGATAGCCGCGAATATGAGTGAACTTTTCAGCCCCCTCCAAGGTTCGAAAGCAGCCGGAAACTTTCAACCGCACCTTGAGCATGCGAATGTCCTGTTCAGTGAGGTTGTTGGTAAACGGCACATTGAAATCATGCAGGAACGCGAGAACAGAATCCTCATCATCCTCCAGTCGTCGCAATAGATTCTGAGCTTTTGTTCGTTTGCATGGGCCGCGTTTTTTCATCCTCTGTCAGTTTGTGTTATGTTTACCTTTATTTGAGGGGAGTCATCCCTCGTTCAGCAAGGGCTCCCGAATTCGTACATGACCACCCTCTTTTGTAGCGAAAGATGGGTTAAGGAGGAGTGCGGAGCGAAGCGTAGCAAGCTCCTTGAGGCATCGCATCTGGAGCGTAAGTAGTCTTGGGCATGTGCGGATTCGGGGTGGGTAATCAGCCGTTCTAAACGGCCTGCCTCATCGTGGCACAACCCCCTCAAATAAGCCGGAATGTAACACCTCGCTTGTTTCAGCGATACGGCAAAATCCCGATTGATAGCGTTTTCTGTTTACCACCGAAGCGGTAGGCCATGCGCCAATATTTACCAGACGGGGTGATTTGAAGGTAAAGGCCACCGCCATCAGACTCACGCCGTTGTTGCTTACCAGCAGGTAATACAAAAGCTTTTATTTTTACATCAGTTAGAGCCATGTGCACCCCTATTTGTTGGTACTTTTTCCAGTGGTGTTGGCATATTTGGATTTATACCAACAGAAATACCAACAATTTTGTTGGTATGTCATGGGTCTGGATGGTACCGCATGGAACAGTGAAGACAATAAAAAAGCCCGCAAGCATTACACTTACGGGCTTGTTTGGCACTGTATGAAACAGCTATTTGGTGCCGATGACTGGAGTCGAACCAGCACGGGTCTCCCCACCACCCCCTCAAGATGGCGTGTCTACCAATTTCACCACATCGGCGTTAAGAATGTCTGTGCTATTTGTCGCACAGACTGAGGAAAATGCGCGGCGAATGCTATTGGGCAGCGGGTAAGCTGTCACCTGCGGTTTTTGTGTTGCTCTTTAACTTGGATGCATCAAAACCTTTTTGCGGCGCATTTTTTTGTGGTGCACTTTGTGGAATGACGCTCTGTTCTACGACCGATCCACGCTGTTGCTGAGTGAAGAATGCCAGTGTCAGGCTGGTGATCATGAATAAGCCAGCTAGCGCACCTGTTATTTTTCCTAGGAATGATCCTGAACCGCGACTACCAAACAGGGTTTGGGCACCACCACCGCCAAAGGATGCTCCCATGTCTGCGCCTTGGCCGCGCTGGATCAAAACAACGCCGATTAGTAGCAGTGCCACTATAATATGCAGTGTGGTCAGCACGGTTGTCATGATGAAACTCCTAGTTGTTCGCGCAGCTAGCCGCTGCCTGAATGATTTGCGAGAACGATTCCGCTTGTAGGCTGGCGCCGCCAACCAGTGCGCCGTCGACACCCGGCAATCCCAATAGTTCAGCTGCATTAGCGGCGTTGACGCTACCACCATAGAGCACGCGATGATCTTTGCCGATATCGGTTAGCTTTTGGTGAATAAAGGTATGGGTATCACGCACCTCATCGGTGGTGGGGGTGACACCAGTGCCGATTGCCCAAACTGGTTCGTAGGCGATGGTGAGCATTTTTTCAGCATCGCTGCCCTCAAGTACGCTGAGTTGCTCAGTTAGCACTGCATTGGTATTGCCACTTTTACGGTCATCCAAATGTTCGCCAATGCAGAGGATGGGCTCCAAGCCGCTGTTCCATGCTGCATCTAGTTTGTGACGGATAGTATCATTTTTCTCACCCATGATATCACGCCGTTCAGAGTGTCCCAGGATGACATAGCGGCAACCTGCATCGCGCAACATTAGTGGGGAAATTGAGCCGGTGAAGGCACCTTTGGGTTCGTAGTAGACATTCTGCGCGCCTAGTCGCACACCGCGCGTGGAAAGCTTGTCGGCCAGCGGATGGAGCAGGGTGAATGGGGGCATTAGTGCCACTTCAACATGTTCAGGTGCGGGGTTTTCTGCCAGAGCGCGGATGAATTCGCGTGCTTCTGAGAGTACGCCATTCATTTTCCAGTTGCCGGCAATTAGGTAGCGTTGGTGGGTGCTCACAGTGTGTACTCTCCTGTATTCCAATCGGGATTTTGGCGCGTTGGTTCTATTTAAACGGTGTGAATAGGAGACGCGCGCGAGGGTTGCGCATGCTAGAAAAATCGCTCTACTTGGCAAGTTGCAATAATATCGGTGGAGTTCGCGCCGAAAAGGGCTCTAAAATGGTAACTACTCAGCTCACTTCTGATTTTCCCGATAGCGGCGTTGAAAAATGC
>JAUZRF010000022.1 GCA_030950645.1 Mariprofundales bacterium | reverse complement strand
TACGCTTGCACGCCGCCAAGGCTCGCAAACGGATAACGAGCACGCCCTACTCCAGGGAACGGCGATGATTACCATCTGGATCTTGGCTTGGAGCGGACTGACCATCACCATCTTCCACCAAGCGGGACTGATCTTCTTTTTTCTAATCTGCGCCATGTCTCTTGCCATGGCTACCAACAATCAAGCGAGGCTGACATGATTGGTATTGCACCATAATGCGAACTTGGCTACAACACCGCTTAGCGGATCAACAGTTAACAATGCTAATCGCATCGTTATTCGGAATCTTTGTCTTGCTGGCACTGCTGGGAAAGGTGTTGGCACCACTATTGATGGCGGTGGCCTTAGCCTATGTGTTAGAGGGGGTGGTAGCGCTATTTTGCCGCTGCCGCTTACCACGACTGTTGGCTATCACCCTGGTTGGAAGCGGTGCCATGGTGATTGTGTTTTTCTCCCTGATCGCCCTGCTCCCGCTGTTAACCGAGCAGGTGGGCAACCTGATCGCACATGTTCCAGAATACCTCTCAGCCACGCGTGATTCACTCAAAGCTCTACAGGTAAGCTATGCCAGTTGGATTAACCCGGTGGCAATCCAGCAACTGATTGCCAGCGGTGCAAGCAAAATGCAGGAGTGGGGGGCGGCGGTACTTTCCTTCTCCATCTCCTCCATTCCTGGCATTATCACCCTGCTAGTTTATATGGTGTTAGTGCCGGTACTGATCTTCTTTCTGCTCAAGGACAAGGAGGAAATCGTCGCCTGGAGCGAGCAGTTTCTGCCACGGGAGCGCACCCTGCTGGTTCGGGTATGGCATGAGTTGGATCTACAGATCGGCAACTATATCCGTGGCCGCTTCTGGGAATCGCTGGCCGTGGGCGTGACCATGTGGCTGTTGTTCCACTTTATGCACCACCAATACGCGCTATTGCTGGCAGTACTCACCGCAATCTCGGTATGGATCCCATTTGTCGGGGCTGCGGTAGTGGCAATACCAGTGCTGCTGCTCTCCTTCTTTCAATGGAGCTGGTCGGACACCACATTTTATGCGCTGGGCGCCTATGCGTTGGTACAATTAATCGACGCTAACATACTGATACCATGGATATTTTCAGAAATGGTGAATCTGCACCCAATCGCCATCATCGTTGCTGTCCTACTGTTTGGCAGCGTCGGCGGGCTACTCGGCGTATTTTTCGCCATTCCATTGGCTGCCCTAGTACAGAGCGTGCTGGGCATCATTATCGAACGCGCGAACGAGTCCCAAAAACCCGTTATCTAGCTGGGAGACTTCGCGCCAACAGCGCTAGCTTTTCGTCGGAACCTGCTCGCGATTCACCACTTTGCTTACACGGAACCGTTTAACAAAGCGACGCAATTTCACATAAAACCCTTGCTCTTGAAGATTTTTTGGCCCGTACTGTTGCTGTGACTCTGCGTCCCATTTCGCATCTACCGACCGATGCTGGTGATCACAGCTGCGGGGTTCGGGTGTGCCGCGAAAAGTAACCCGGGAAAAATGGTGGTGCAACGCCCATGGAATAATGAATGGCGGCCGAATATCACCCACCTCAACCGCCCGTTGCGTTGTGCGTAGGTGCAAGTCGAAATCAGCGGCCTCCATCTGCACATCCCAAAGACCTCCTAGCTTCTGCCAAGCCTGACGGGTCGTAATTACCGCTGAACCACAAATCCCCATATGAACCCGGGGATAAAACTGCGCGTATTGCTCTGCAGACCAATTCTTGAATGAACCTGAGGAACCATACAAGCTATTCATTAGCTTTTCGAGTGACGCCATATCCCGCTGCAAGTAGCGCTTCCCTTTACGAAGCCACTTCCAGCGCTGGTTAAACGCACGCCGTTGATACGGGTCTTCAACCGACTCCCAACTCCCCAACGATGCAACATCTAGCCCATGAATACGCATCGCCGCAATAGCATGACGATCCCAATCCTGCGCCAACACAATATCGTTATTCAAAAATGCAAAATAATCATGCGTTGCCCGCGCCATTCCCATATTCTGCGAGTCTGGATAGCAATGATTTTCCGCATTGCGAATCACAATGGCACCATGCTGTTCAAACAGCTCCGCCGAACCATCAGTCGAATGATTATCTACAATAATCAATTCGTAAGGATGATGTGTATTGCGCTCTAAATAATACAAAAACAGACGATTAAACTCAATCTGATTATGTACAGCGGTGATAATGCTAATCATGGTTACTCCTCATAACATGTAACTACTCAGCACCCTACCCAAAAATGGCTGAAACTGCTCAGATTGCTTCCGGTTTTCCCGATAGCGGCGTTGAAATCAAATCTTGGCCAGCACCACGGTCATCGCACTCCCGCGCCCACCCTTGGTCGCGAAGGCTTTGGGCAACGCAAACAACTTGCGATACAGCTTCCACACCAGCGGGTGATCAACACAAGCCAACAGACGAGGATGGCGCTCGGCTAGGAGGTAACGCATACTATCCACCACATCCACCTCTTTATGTGACCATATTACAATGCTTTCGACAGCAAAGCCGCACATCTTGGCCAGATAGCGCATGGAATCCGGCGTATAAAAAAAGAGATGGCGCGGCACCTCAAGAGGAAACCAGTAGCGACCAAATAGGTCAAAAGTCCAAGCATCCAGATTGGGAAGCGTAATCTCAACCTTACCACAATCCTTCAAGATACGATGTATTTCCCGTAATGCATCATCGGGTCGCGGAAGGTGCTCCAAAACATCATTCATGCGTACATAATCAAAGGATTGGTCACGATATTCCGCCTGAGAAATCGTCGCACATCGAACATTCAGCCCTGCTTGGCATGCGGCCTCAACGGCCTTGGGGTTTAACTCCACTCCACTGACATCCCAACCCAGCTGCGAAAGATTCAGTAGATATTGCCCACTACCGCAACCAATATCCAGCAAGTGGCCATGATCAATATACGGCGGAATATTCAACACTGGTGCAAACAAATGGTTGCTCCAGTCGATCAACCGCGAACGGGGGAAACGACGCAGATAACCAAGATTGACAGCAGCAGCAGCATCAAAGCGCAGCTGACGAAATAGCGACCGTTGCCCAACCCTTGGTGGATAATATGCGTAATAATCATCCGGATAGAAACTTCCAATATCCTCTACCGCCGGCATGGGATGAAGAAATGCAACCACGCAGTGATGACACCTCCGAATCTGCCACGATCCAGCAATACCATGCAACCGATCATGGGTAGTTAGCAAATAGGTAGTCTCATCGTGTCCACAGAGCGGACAATTCACAAGGCGGCCATCCATATCATCCGATTAACGGCATATCAGAACTCCGCCGTTGGCTGCGTGCACCATGCTTTGGGTTTCCACCCCATCGTATCGACCCCGGACAGCACCAACTGAATATCAATATAGTTCTCGTGGGTCTCAAGTAAGGCATCCGCTTTTTCACGGCCCAGCCCCTGCTCTACGATTGCAA
>JAUZRF010000021.1 GCA_030950645.1 Mariprofundales bacterium | reverse complement strand
TGGTTTTCTTGTTCTTGGGCAAATGCGCGACAATCTTGATGCCCTCGCAAAAAGTCGAGATGTTCCCGAACTTTTCACATCGATGGAAAAATGAGCTCACCATTTGCCTCAGAATCGATGTTTATGACCTGCGGAAGGGTTTGAAGACCCCATGAAAATCGACATCCTGACTTTTTGCGAGGGCGTCAACCAATGCTCTCGTGCAAATAGCACGCTGCGCTTGGTTTTCTTGTTCTTGGGCAAATGCGCGGCAATCTTAAGCCGCTATCGTGGTGTTACTAAGCGATGCATCATTCGTGATGGCGATTTTTTCATCTTATTGTACTCGGTCGTTGTTGGAGTGAATGTGAAGCGTATATTTTTGTTTTTTGCTGTTTTTATGGTGCTGCCTGTCTCGGCAATGGCGACGGTGTTGGCATCGCTTGATCGTACGCAGGTTGAGGCAGGTAACTCGGTGCAGCTTACTATTTCGCGGGATAGTGGTGATGGCGATCCGAATTTGGCACCGCTCAAGCGTGATTTTGAGATTATGGGGCGTAGTGAAAGCAGTAGCTATCGCTTTGTGAATGGGCATGCCAGCAGCAGTAAAGAGTGGATTCTCACCTTGATGCCGAAGCATAGTGGCCGGTTGACGATTCCGGCGTTGAAGGTTGGTGCTCAGCAGACGCAGCCGTTCAATCTCATGGTGCGTGCGGCGGGCACACCACCACCGATGACACCCAATTCAGGGTCGGGTGCGCCAGGACAGGGCGGGTCATCGTCGGCTATGGCATCGCAGAATACTCAGCGGGGGAATGTCTTTGTGCAGGCATCTGCTGTACCGACCCATCCCAAGGTGCAGCAGCAGGTGATTTATACTGTGCGGCTGTATCGTGCAATCAGCCTGTCGCATGCACAGCTATCTGAGCCCAAGATCGATCATGCTGTGGTGGTGGCGCTGGGTAAGGATCGGAACTTTGAGCAGGTGGTGAATGGTCGCCGTTATCTGGTTACTGAGCGTAAATATGCGCTTTATCCCCAACAGCGTGGGCAACTGATGATAAAACCCCTCCGTTTTGATGGGCGCGCATTGAGCACAGGGTCGGTGTTCGACCCGTTTAATCAGATGGGGCGGATGGTACGCAAGTTCTCCAATCCGGTGACGCTTCAGGTTGATGGCGTTCCTGCAACCTGGCCGGGGGGTGAGTGGTTGCCGGCGAGCAGAGTGACATTAAGCCAAACATTATCCCCCGGGCGTCACACTGCGGGGGAGCCGATTACGCGTACGGTAGAGTTGCATGCTGATGGCTTGACCAGTTCCCAATTGGCACCCGTGCTCAACGGCGTGTTGCCCGATGGACTCAAGCGTTACCCGGATCAACCGCTGACCAACGATACCAAGAGTGATGCGGGGGTTGGTGGCATGCGGCGCGAGAAGGTGGCGATTATCCCGTTGCACGGTGGAAATTTTATGCTGCCGGGGGTGGATGTGCCGTGGTGGAATGTGGTAACGGGGAAGGTGGAGCATGCCACCTTGCCACCGCAACTGATTAAGGTTGTGGCAGCGCCGGGATCGACGGCTTCCTCAGCGCCATCACTAACGCATCTGATCCCACCATTAGATGTGGTGCCCAAGGCTGCAACTGTGCGGTTGGCGGGTGCGGCACACCATGCATATCTATGGCCGATTATTAGTCTTATTATATTGATTTTATGGATTATTACGCTGGTGTTGTGGTGGTCGCAGCGGCGTGGCTTGAATGCTACGCCTTCACCTCAAAAGCCGGCTACCTTAATGCTCTCGGCAGATACTTGGGCAGCGAAGCTGCGTTCATCGTGCCGTGCCAATGACGCTCCGGCTTGTGCCGAGGCGATACGCCAATGGCGGCGATGCATTCCAGCTACAGCAACCATTTCCACGGAGCTTGAGGAGGCTATCACGGAGTTGCAAAACGATCTTTATGGATCGGGGCATCACTGGGATCCCACTCGCCTGCTGGCAGCTTTTGAATCTGCCTGTCAACAGATGGGCCAGAACGGGGTAGAAAAATCCGCCGATACCATGCCGCTGGCACCACTCTATCCACCCGACCATGGGTGATCGCGCGGGGTTTCTGCTATGGCATCGTAAATAAATAAATCGTTGGTTTACGCGCTGGATTTTTGTTTGGTTTCAAGGCGAGAAAGCGGCATATAGCACTGCTATATAAGGCTTTTTACAACGAAGAAAGCAAGCAAAAAGACAAGTGAAAACCGATGAGTTATTTATTTACGGTGCCTATGCCTAAATTCGGCAGGGTGTGCGGTGGACAAAATGAATGGCGCAATAGACCATTCGCGGTAACTACTCAGCAGCCCTTGAAAATATTCCGTAGCTGCTCAGATTGGTTCCGGTTTTCCTGATGGCAGTTTTTCTGATAGCAAGGTGAAAAAGCTTAAGTTTACTACTGTAAATGCGCCTTTTTCAACGCCGCTATCGGGAAAATCAGGCGTGAGCTGAGTAATTACCATGCGTGCTGCGTTGGCGCACCCATGCACCCATTTCCCCTTGGAGTACCCTTATCTTATGACCCCACTTACCAATGATCTTTTTCTTCGCGCCTGCTTGCGCCAGCCTGTTGAACGCACGCCAGTATGGATGATGCGCCAAGCGGGGCGCTACCTGCCTGAGTACCGTGCCACCCGTGCCAAGGCTGGTGATTTTCTCTCCCTGTGTAAGAACCCAGATTTGGCTTGCGAGGCGACTTTGCAGCCGGTGGATCTGGTTGGGGTGGATGCTGCGATTCTTTTCTCCGATATTCTGGTGATTCCCGAAGCGATGGGGATGGAGCTTACCTTTCTGCATGGTGAGGGACCAAAATTCCCCGTTCCAATCCGCACGACTGCGGATGTGATCGCGCTGCCAGTACCTGATCCGATGGTGGAGCTGAAATATGTCATGGATGCCATCGCACTGGTTCGCAAAAATCTCGCAGGTCGTGTGCCGCTGATTGGCTTTAGCGGTAGTCCGTGGACGCTGGCGACCTATATGGTCGAAGGTGGTGGCAGCAAGAGTTTCTCGGTGATCAAGAAGATGCTGTTTGATAATCCGCAGGCGTTGCACCAATTGTTGGGCAAACTGGCCGATGCCGTGGCTGCCTATCTCAATGCCCAAATTGCCAGTGGTGTGCAGGCAGTACAGATTTTTGATACTTGGGGCGGAGTGTTAACTACTCGTGATTACAGTGAATTCTCTCTCGACTACATGCAGCGCATCATAGATCAACTCACCCGTGAGCATGAGGGACGCAAGGTGCCGGTGATTCTCTACACCAAGGGCGGGATGGGATGGTTGGAACAGATCGCCGCCACTGGCTGCGATGTGGTGGGGTTGGATTGGAGTATCGATATCGATCAAGCCAAGGCGCGTATTGGCAACAAGGTGGCACTGCAGGGCAACATGGATCCAGCGATGCTCTATGCTACGCCGGATCGTATTCGTGCTGAGGTGCGCGATATCTTGACCCGTTTTGGTTCGGGAGATGGCCATATCTTTAACTTGGGGCACGGCATCACCCCCGATGTGCCGGTGGATCACGCTCGCGCCTTTATCCAAGCGGTGAAAGAGGAATCCCCTGCATTTCATCAGCAGGGATCATTGCCATGAAGAACCGCTGGAATGGTAGCCAGGCAGCGGCAATGGTGGATGACCCATTGGCGCTTCGGGTGTATAGCTCGCGTCTGCTGGGTGAGGAGTCGGCGTTGGTGCTGCATGGCGGCGGTAACACCTCGGTGAAAACCACGGAAAACAATCTGTTTGGTGAGCCGGAAGATCTGCTGTGGGTGAAAGGCAGCGGTTGGGACTTGGCGACGATCGAGAAGGGTGGTTTTGCACCGGTCAAGCTTGATCTGTTGCGACGGATGGCGTCGTTGGCGAGCTTATCAGATAGCGATATGGTTAAGCATCAGCGTGCGGCGATGGTTGACCCTGCCGCTCCTAACCCGTCCGTTGAGGCCATTCTGCATGCCATGATCCCGTTTCGGTTTGTCGATCACACCCATGCCGATGCGGTGGTGACGATTTGCCACGCTCCGGATGGTGAAGCGCGTATTCGTCAGATCTATGGCGATACCATGCTCGTGATCCCCTATGTTATGCCGGGCTTTGATCTGGCGAAACTGGTGCGCACCCTGACGAAGGATCTGGACTGGTCGCAGCTCGAAGGGATGATTCTGCTGCAACATGGTGTTTTCACCTTCTCCGATGATGCGGAAACCAGCTATTCACGCATGATTGCGGTGGTGAGCCGGGCAGAGGATTATCTGGCGGAGCATACCCAGCCGATGGCTCGGTTGATGAATGCGCCCGAGGTCGATCTGCTGCAATTGGCAGCGATTCGTGGTGCGGTGGCCAAGGTGCGTGGGGGTGGCTGTATTACTCGGCTCGATACGAGCGCCGAAGCGATCGCTTTCGCGGCGCGTGCGGATGTTGCCGCCATTACTGCTCGTGGGCCACTCACCCCCGATCACATTATTCGAACCAAGCAGCGGCCGGTGGTGTTGGCGGACGCGTGGCGCGATCAACTTGGTGGATTTGTGGCGGATTATCAGGTCTATTTTGCCCGGAATCGGCATGGCCACACCATGCTTAACCCTGCCCCATGTTGGGGGATTTGGCAGGGCGTGGGCACCTTGGCCTTTGGTGGTGATGTTCAGGGTGCCAATATCATTGCGGATATTAGCCGGCACACCATGTGTGCGATTGATGCCGCTGAGAAGTTGGGAGGGTGGCATGCCCTGTCTGAGGCTGATCTGTTTGCAGTCGAGTACTGGGAGCTGGAGCAGGCCAAGCTGGCTAAGGGTGGTGATAAACCGGAATTGAGCGGGCGTATCGCGCTGGTTACTGGTGCTGCCAGTGGTATCGGTAGGGCAGCGGTGTTGGCTTTGAAATCTGCGGGTTGCGTGGTGGCAGCCCTTGATATTGATGCCGCTGGGTTGGCTCAGTGGTCGGATGATGCCGCTATTCTACCGTTGCCTTGCGACTTGACAGATTCCGCGCAAATTTCCCAAGCCGTTGCCGCCTGCGTGCGCCAGTTTGGCGGCTTGGATATGGTGATTAGCAACGCGGGTGTTTTCCCCGCCAGTAGTCGTATTGAGGCGATGGATGATGCGCTCTGGCAACAGAGCCTAAACCTCAATCTGACGGCACAAATGCAGCTACTACGCATCGCTTCCCCCTTCCTTAAGTTGGGCATTGCGCCGGCGGTGGTGATCAACGGCTCGAAGAATGTTCCTGCACCGGGGCCTGGGGCTGGTGCCTACTCGGTGGCTAAGGCGGGGCTTACCCAATTGGCACGGGTGGCGGCTTTGGAGTTGGGTGCGGATGGTGTTCGCGTCAATACGGTTCATCCCAATGCCGTCTTTGATACCGCCATTTGGAGTGACGAGGTTCTACAAGCCCGCGCTGCCCACTATGGCATGACGGTGGATGCGTACAAGTGCAATAATGTGCTGAAAAAAGAGGTAACTAGCCACGATGTGGCGCGAATGATGGTGGCGATGTGCTCGGCCACCTTTGCCGTTACCACTGGGGCTCAGGTCGCCATCGATGGTGGCAACGAGCGGGTAATTTAGCGCGGAGTTGTGACCAAGATTTTCTGTAACTACTCAGCTCACTCCCAGTTTTCCCGATAGCGGCGTTGAAAAATGCTCATTTACAGTAGTAAACTCCGCTTTTTCGCCTTGCTATCAGGAAAACTGGAAGCAATCTGAGCAGTTACAGCTATTTTTTGGTAGGGTG
>JAUZRF010000020.1 GCA_030950645.1 Mariprofundales bacterium | reverse complement strand
CTATATCGAAAGAACCATCCCTGATAAACCCAACAGCCGCTTACAGAAGTATCGAATAAGCAAGTGATGAGTGGGGATTATCTCACATTCAGCAAGGGCTCCAGAATCCACGCATGACCACTCGCTTCTGTAGTGGAAAATGGGTCAAGGAGGATGAGGCATCTGGAGCGTAAGTGGTCTTGGGCATGTGCGGATTCGGGACGGGTCATCAGCCGTTCTAAACGGCCTGCCTCATCGTGGCACGATCCCCCCTTCAAATAAGCCAGAATGGTAACTGCTCAGATTACTTCCGGTTTTTCTGATAGCAAGGCGAAAAAGCGGAGTTTACTACTGTAAATGAGCATTTTTCAACGCCGCTATCGGGAAAACCGGAAGTGATCTGAGTAGTTACCCAGAATGTAACATTAGCTTGGTCGGGTGCCGATCCAGATGGTGTGTCGGCTGCCGCGCTCTGCTAGGTGGGCGCGTACTCGGCGCTCCTCCATCTCGAAACCGACCTTGAGCATCCGCTGGGAGAATGCTACATCGGGGGCAGCAGACCAAACGGTGAGCACCCCTCCGGTTTTTAGCGCATCGTAGGCATTGTATAGCCCGCGTTCGCCATATAGCGCATCGTTTTCGTCACGGGTGAAGCCATCAGGGCCATTATCTACATCCAACATGATGGCATCAAAGCTGTTGCGATGTTTGCGCATCAGCTTGCCAACATCGTGTTCCATCACCACCACACGGGGGTCGTTGAGGGGGAAATCTGCAAGGACGCCTAGGTATTCACGGTTCCAGCGCACCACGGCAGGTATAAGTTCGGCCACGGTTACCTGCGCGGATGCATTGGCATGGGAGAGCGCCGCGCGCAGCGTAAAGCCCATGCCGAGACCACCTACCAGCAGCCGTGCACCTTTTTTCTTCCCAATGTGGGCGCAGGCCAACTCCGCCAGAACCTCTTCGGAGTTGTGGGCGCGGCTATTCATCAGCTCGCCCTGTTGATCCACCCGGATCGAAAACTCATCACCGCGCTGGTAAAGGCGAACCCTGCCTCCATGCTCGGAGACGCTGTCAATCAGCTCATACGGGATCAAAGGGATTACTGTTCGCGCCTGTTATCCATGAATCGTTGATGGTTTTTGCCCCCACTGAATAGGTCTGGCTTGGTAAAACAGGCGTGATCATCAAAAGTTTTGGCGATTTGCTCATAACTTACGCACGGTGCAAACTAAAGCTGGTCATTTTTTGAGCAATAACGAGTGGACATTCAGTTCCGTTCGTTTCGTCCACCAAGGACGAATGCTGCATATACTGCAGGAGAATACCCTTTGGCCTTTAACTCCTGCTTGGCCGCTAGCCAGCCTGATCCATAGTGTCCTTGCTTGGCGTAACGATAAAATAGCTGCATGAACATTCGAGTTCCTTCATCATCAACGGACCACAGGCTGCTAAGTGTGGTTAGTGTGCCACCCAAATAGAAGCTTCTCAAAAGCCCCAGTGAATCCTCACCGGCAAAGGTTTTGCCGACACCTGTTTCACAAGCGGATAGCACTACCGTTTCTGCTGGAATCGGCCTAGCAAAAAGATCCTCAGCAGTAATAGCTTGCGCACCATGATCACCGGACAGAAATAGCGCAGACTTTAAGGGATGCTTTTGATCAAAGAATCCATGACTGGCCAGGTGAAGCAGGCTGACTCCTTTCCCCACTCTTTGACGCACCAACGCCTCCGTTGCGGCAACGCCGATGATGGGCTGTACTTTTAATATTTCTCCCACCGCCTTGGCCTCCTGTTCTGCGCCGGGAAGTTGCGGCAATGCCCCGTAATAATAGGGGTTCCCAACCACTACCGCCCTGTTTTCATGCAAATGCATCACCCTTGGGACTCGATTTAACCAGCCGCCAGTCGGCAATACTACGATGGGATATGTCGTGTCCAACACTCCCCATGGCATGGTGTGCAATACCCCGCTCGGCACTACATAGAGCACCTTGACGCCTCTCAGGGTGGAGAAGTCCACATCCCGTTGCAGCGCGGTAACGGATAAGGAAAGTGAGGAACGCTGAGATGCAGGGGCATTGGATATGACGCGAATTCCTCGGTTTTCTGCAGCTACATCATCCACATTGAGGCCGATTTGCGTGGCAAAATTGCGAAGATCCTTGCTGAGCTGTGGCGGATGCAGATTAAGCTGCCGTATCGCAACCCGCCCCTTGCGGATGAATAGGAATGCCATTTTGTCCGTATCTCTTGCTGGTAATGCGTATGCGATCACTTCATTTGGCGACAGCTTTTTTTGCACTTCGGCGAGGCTATGCGTCCATACCATCAGGGTTGAACTTAGTGCTGGATTGCGCTGGCGCAACTGCTCAGTGAGTGCTTGGCGCTGATGCAGCAAGGCTTGCTCTTGTTCGATGCCTGCGGCCTTATCAAGCCCAAGCGTCATATTGATCAACCGCTGGCGGACAATCTTTCTCCCCAATTTTCGAATCGCATCAAACTGAGGTTTATCCTTTCCTGCGTCGATTGTTTTATGTGCTAGCATATCGATAAAGCCGCGTGCGCGCCCTCGCTCCAGATCCTCAAACAGCGTCGCATAATCCCGTTTCTTACGATCCAACTTGGCAAGATAGTAGGAGATATCCTCTTTGCCAACACCAAATCTAGTCTTCGCATTATCGGTAGCAAGTGCTCCTGAAATTAGATCCACACTGCGTTGGGCCTGCCGAAAGGCGTGTTCAGCCCGAACCAGTTCTCCTCGTTGATAATAGATTTTCCCTAGCACCATCTCAATACGCCAGATGTAATTGATCATGCTGTGCTTGATTGCTAATTGTATTGCTGCTTTTACCTGGGGTTCTGCAGTATCGTATTCTCCCCGCTGGGCATGGGAAAAACCCTTCAATGTCAAAATGAACACATCGCCACCAGTGTAGTGGATGGCATTGAACAAGCGCTGAGCCTGATCGAAATTGGCATCACTCCGTCGTACATCACCAGTTTGCGCAAGCTGCGCAGCGGCAAGCATGGTCAGGTTGGTAGCGCGGCCGTAGTAACTTTCATCCAAGCGCGATTTGATGAAAGCCCCATACAGTGGATGATTTGAAACATAATAGACTGCATTATAACGGATTTCTGCTGCTTGCGCCCACCGTATTGCTTGATCATATTGCCCGCTAAGGAAATAGAGTGCGGCCAATCCAGTGTAGGCACGAAGTTGCGCTGCAGTAATGAGGATCAGTTCCGACAGGTTTTCGGGAGGGAGCGCGTAAGATGTGGGCAACTCCCATGTGCCGATCGCTCCGACTATTTGAAATAGATCCCGCTTTGCACCGGTAAAGTCCCCGCTCCAAATTCGAGCTTCGCCACGCAGCGCAATACTGTTCCAGTTTCTTCCGCTAGCCTTTACCTCATACGCTGAAGCTGTGGACAATACAGCCTCTGCATCTGCGGCCAGTCCCATCTTGATTAACACCTGCGCCTTGAGAAAACTGATTTGCCAGTGCATCCATGCATCCGTGGCCTTTTGATCTGCGTCGTGCAAAGCGGCCAGTGCTTCATCCCCGTGACCACCGAGATAGGCGCGGTAGGCCTGCGCTAATTCTGGGGTAATCATGATACGATAGGTGTTTTTTTCTCCAGCGGTAGGCAGACCTGTAGCTTGCGAGAGCGTGGGAACATATTCAATTTTTTGCGGGTATTTTGGTGGGCCTGCCTGCTCCAAGAGCGCCAACTTCTTCACATTCGAAGAGTCTCCAATGACTGCGTTTTCTGGAACCGTTACATGCATCGCGCAAGCGGAGAGGAGTGCCAGTATCGTTACCTTTCCGACCATTAACCACCGAGAAGCTCGATTTGTATGATGCATTGATGCAGCCCCATTTATTGTTTTCATGTAGTTGCTGAGCTCATTTTTCTCGATAGCAGCGTTGGGGGAAAAGGGCTATTGTAACTACACAGCATCCCTACCCGGGCACTCCTCTTGGGAAATGGGAACAATGTGCCAGCCCTAATCTTGTCCAGACTTCACTTTCCCCTTGGCATGGGTGCTGAACCGCTATTTTTTCTTTTTTGACTTGGATTTTTTCTTGCTTTTATCTTTGGTAGATTGTTTTTTTTCGGCTTTATTTTTCTTCTCTGACCTCTTTTTTTTCTTGCTGGCTTTCTTTGCGGGCTTTGCGTTGGCCGGCATTGGGTTGGATGGGAGGTTTGCTACTTTCATTGCCGCTTGAATGGTCGCTTGTGCCCGTGCTGCGCCAAAACTTGGAACCTGCGTTAGCTGTTCGATCGTTGCCTCAGCCAACGATTGTACTGAAATAAAACCATGGTCAGCCAGCACGGCTGCGGTCGCTTCGCCGACCCCTGTAATCTCTGTTAGCAATGGTGCCATTTGAATTCTCCTGTTATTTTGAGATATGCCTTTGATGCGGAACGGACTTTGGCCCGACGATGACTTCGCTCCAGTCGCTGGCCTTGAGATAGCGGGCGGCGGAAACCTGTACCTGCGCTAGCGTGATCGCCTCGATGCGTGCTCTCCAATTTTGCAGGTAATCGAGGGGGAGATGGTAGTAGCCGATCATGCTCATCAAGCCAACCCGTTTGCCGTTGGAGTCGAGGCGATGGGTGAAGCTTCCGGTTAGATTGGCTTTGGCAGCATGAATCGCCTTGTGGTTGATCTTGCCTGCGGCCATCCGTGCCATCACCTGTCGTACCACCTTCAGCGCCTGTTGGGTTTGGTCCGCGCGCGTCTGTAGTGAAATTACGAATGGGCCAGGACGGCTCAGGGGCTCGAAATAGGAGTAGACACCGTACACCAGTCCGCGCTTCTCTCGCACCTGCATCATCAATTTGGAGGAGAACCCACCACCACCAAGGATGTGGTTCATCAGTAGGGTGGGGAAGAGGTCTGGTGCTTGGCGGTCAAGTCCGATGCGTACCAGCGCCACCGTGGCCTGCTGAGTTGCCATGGTAATGTGTTGCTTGATAGGCGCGGGATTGGCAGTGGCAGAGATGTCACTTAGGTGATGCTTGGCCGTACCGTGCCAAGCTGCCAGTGGTGCCAGCAACTTGTGCAGTTCAGCCATCGTGACATCGCCACTCACCGCCAGCACTGCCGCATCTGGAGTGACTTGGTCGCGGTAGAGCTGCTTCATGTCGCGCATGGTGATGGCGGCTAGCGAGGCGGCGTCACCACCGCTGCGGTGGCCATAAGGATGGTCACCATAGAGCAGTTTGCCAATCGCAATGGCTGCCTGTACTTGTGGCTGTTCAAGGGATTTTTTATTGGCTGAGATGGCATCGCTACGCATTTTTTTAAAGCGTTTTCGGCTCCACCCCGGTTGTAGCAACGCCTCGCTGAGTGCGCCAACCCCTTGGGGTAATGCCTCTTTGAGTACGGTGAGGCCGATCGACATGCTGTCACGACTAGCACCGCTACCAAGCCGGATCGCCTGGGCATCGAGGTAATCTGCCCATGCTGCATGGTGGTGGATTTTGGTGTGGTCGCCCAGCATCGCCGCCAGCATCGTTGCCGTGCCACCTTTGCCCGGTGCGTCCATACTGCTTCCTGCCGGAAGGGTGAGGCGCATCACCACCATTGGCACCTGATGCGCCTCCATCAGCAACACGCGCAGGCCATTGTTCATCTGCCAGGATTGAATCTCCGCAACTGCCCATGCTGGGGTGGCGATGGTGAGTAGAGCTAGCAGCGTGAAGAGTTTTTTTATCACAGAGCCACAGAGAAACGGAGCTTTATTATCCATTCTTTGCTTGCGTTCTTGTGCCTCTGTGGTGGAAAAAATGTAGCGAACAGCGTTCATGATTTGCCTCCGGTGTTCTTGGTAGGAATCAGCGTTCCGGTGGTGGCGCGGCGCGGGTTAATCCAGCGTCGCATCACCTGTTGGATATCTTTAGGCGTTACCATGCGGATCGCTTTGAGCCAATCACCACGGCGTCGGGCATCAATACCAACACTCTCCATGGAACCAATCTGCCTCGCGCGCAGATAAAGCGAATCTTGTGCAAACACCTCATCGGCGATGATGCCGCGTTTGGCGCGTGCGAGTTGCGCTGTGCTCGGGCCATGGTCGCGCAGGGCATTGAGTGATTTCCACAGCGCCGCAGTGAACGCATCCGGGGTTTGACCCGCTCCGAGATCGGCCCATACCGACCACAGATCCACCCCCATACTGAACGGATCATAGCTGGCGGAGACCGAAAAAGCCTTGCGCTGTTTATCCACCAGTTGCCGTGACAGCAGTGCCGAACGCCCTCCGGCGAGGATCTCCGTCGCCATGTCGAGTGCTGCCGCTTGGCGATCATTTTTGCCTGGATGCCACACTGGCACCGGCATCACCACCGCGACCATCGGTAGTTGCGCAGGCAGATATGCGACCATGCGCTTGGGTCCGATCGGCTCCGGCTCAATCGGGTTGAAACGCGGCGGTACGGGCCGTTTTTTGAGGCGACCAAAGGTGCGCTTAGCCACCTTCTTAATATGCGCAAAGTTGACATCGCCGACCACCACAATGGTGGCGTTACCCGGGACATAGTAGCGTTTATAGAAGGCGCGAACATCCTTTATTTTCAGGCGTTTTAGATCCTGCATCCATCCAATCACAGGGTTGCGATAGGGCGATAGACGAAGTGCGACGGCGGAGAGCTCCTCGAACATGCGGCTGTTGGGGTCGTCATCGGTGCGCATGCGGCGCTCCTCCATAATGACACGAATCTCCTTGACATAGTCCTTCTTTGCCAGCCGCAAATGGGTGAACCGATCGGCCTCCATCGCCATCGCTTCATCAACATGTTTCGCGGGGATGATCTCAAAATAAGCGGTGTAATCGGTGGCGGTGAACGCATTGTCACTACCGCCCATGGCGGCGATGCGGTGCGAGTATTCACCCGGTTTAATCTTTTTAGAGCCTTTGAACGACATGTGTTCAAGCACATGTGCCAGCCCCGTTTTTCCGGGGATCTCATCACGGCCTCCCACCTGATGCCACACCTGCACGATGGCGTCTGGTGCGGAGTGATCCTCCTCAACGACCAGATGGATACCGTTGGCAAGGGTGGTGCGTTGTATCACTCCGGCTTGAACATTTGGGAGCAGGCAAAATGCGGCAAAAAGGGAGATGAAGATTTTACCACAGCGGCGCGGAAGCACAGAGATAAAATCGGGGGATTGATGTGTGTTTATGATGATAACCTCGATAGATCGGCAAGTTGGATGAAGAGCGCGCGTAGCCGTGCTAGTAGCGCTAGGCGATTGGCGCGGATCGCTTGATCCTCGTCCATCACCATCACGGCGTCGAAGAATAGATCCACCGGCTGTCGTAGGCCAGCTAGCACGGCAAGTTGCCCCTCGGCATCGTCAGGCATTGCCGCCTCTGCTTGGGTCAATGCCGCCCATAATTGTTGCTCTTCGGGCTGTGTGAGTAGTGCTGGATTGATCTGATTCTCGTCGGCTTGCTGGGACTTTTTAAGGATGTTGGCGATGCGTTTATTGGCTGCGGCTACCGCTTGGCCCGTCTCGGAGTTGGCGAATCCATTCAGTAATTTGGCTACCGCAATCACCGCATGCAGTGGCCTTGGCTGAGAGGAGGTGAGTGCGGCCAGTAATGTGGGACGCGTTACCATCAACTCCTCGGATAGACCCAGCAGACGATCAACAATAAATGTCCGAGTCAACGCGCGTGTTTTGGCACTAATCGCAATCGTTACCCGCTGTTGGTTCCACTGTTTAATCGCCTCGTCGAGCACCCGATCCAGCGTGATGTTTCCACCGGATACGGCCAGTAATCGCACTAGACCAATCGCAGCGCGGCGCAGGCCGAATGGATCGGCACTGGCACTGGGGATGCGGCCAATATGGAAGTAGCCCAACAACTTGTCGGCGCGCTCGGCGATACCAATCGCACAGGCAATTGCGCTTTGCGGTAGCGCCCCTTCCGCCCCCTCTGGCAGGTAGTGTTCGGTAATCCCTGCCACTACGGCATCGTTTTCTCCGGAGAGCTGGGCATAGATTCCACCCATGTAGCCCTGAAGCTCAGGGAACTCGCCCACCAGCCCTGTGGTAAGGTCGGATTTGCACAGATACGCCGCCCGTTGGCCATCGTTGGCATCCACGCCTAACTGGTGGGCGTTATCGAGCACAAAGCTGCGTAGCCGGTTGACTTGATCGCCGACCATGCCCAACCCCTCTTGAAACACCACCGAATTAAGCCGCTCCACCCGAGCCTCCAGCGACTCCGCCGGATCGCGGTCAAAATAGAAGGCAGCATCGGCCAGACGGGCATTGACCACCCGAGCATTGCCTTGTGCCACCATTGCCGGATTGGAGGAGGCAATGTTGGCCACAGCCAAAAATGTATTGCTCATTTCACCATCGCGGGATCGGGTCACAAAACAGCGTTGATGCTGTTTAAGCACCACCTGGCTCACCCTGCTCGGCAAGCGCAGATAATCGGCATCGTAGTGGCCGAGGATCACTTGCGGCCATTCTGTGAGGTCAGTTACCTCATCGAGAAGATTGAAGTCGTTGTATAACTTCACTCCAGCATCTTCCGATGCCTGGTAGAGTTGTTCACTGATAGTGCGACGGCGCTGGTCGCGATCCGCCAGCACGCACTGTTCGCGGAGCCACTCCATGGGCTGATCCACTGAAATTTCACCATGGCTGCCATGCACCCGATGTCCCTGACTGATCTTGCCGCTATCGACGCCGGCAAAACGGAAGGGAATCACTGTTTCGCCGAGTCGGGCAACGATCCAGCGAATGGGACGCACAAAGCTGTCACCGCGCTCCGCTCCATCCTGCCATACCATGCGTTTGGGGCTAGGCAGCTTGCGCAACAGCTCCGGCAGAGCCTCAGACAGCAGCGTGACTACATCGCGCCCCGGCACCAGCCGTTGCGCCTGCAGATAGCGTCCCTTGCCCGGCTTCTTCTCCTCCAGTATCAACTGATCCGGTGTAACTCCGGCCTTGCCGGCAAAACCGAGTGCGGCCTTGGTTGGCACACCATCGCGATAGGCCACCTGCTCGGATGGCCCCCATAATAGCTCAACACGCGACGCTTGCTTTAGTGGGCAGTCGCTCGCCATCACCAGTAGCCGCCGTGGCGTGCAGGTGGCGATGATTTCACCATGTTCGAGTGCGGCCTTGTCGAGCAGTGCCACCACCCCATCGCGCAGAGCCTCGGCCATGCGTGGCGCCACTCCGGCGGGGATCTCTTCGGTGCCAATCTCAATCAATAGCGGTGTGCTCATGCTGCGACCTCCTTGTCTGCTCCAGTAGCAAGTTGGGCGATATTGCGGGTTAGTCCGCGTACCCGACCGATAAATCGCTGCCGCTCTGCTACGGAGATCGCACCCCGGGCATCGAGCAGGTTGAAGGCGTGGCTGGCCTTCATCACCTCTTCGTAGGCGGGGCGTAACAACCCGACCTCGCCGAGGCGGCGGCTCTCACTCTCTGCGCGATCAAATTGGATATGCAGCCATTCGGTATCGGCCTGTTCAAAGTTGTAGGTTGAAAACTCGACCTCATTGGCGTGAAAGACATCACCATAGGTGACGCGCCGACCATCCGGATGCTCCACCCAGACCAGATCGTAGATATTTTCCACCCCCTGTAGATACATCGCCAGTCGCTCCAAGCCATAGGTGATCTCTCCCGGCGTGCGCGACAGCTCGACCCCTCCGACCTGCTGGAAGTAGGTGAATTGGGTGATCTCCATGCCGTTGAGCCACACCTCCCAGCCCAATCCCCAGGCACCGAGGGTGGGGGATTCCCAGTCATCCTCAACAAAGCGGATGTCGTGCAGCGCGGGATCAATGCCGATCTCACGCAGCGAGTCGAGGTAAATCTCCACAATATCGCTTGGGGCGGGCTTTAATATCACCTGAAATTGGTAGTAGTGCTGTAATCGGTTGGGGTTTTCACCATAACGGCCATCGGTTGGTCGACGGCAAGGCTGCACAGAAGCTGCCGACCAATCGGTATCGTCAAGCACCCGCAGCATGGTGGCGGGGTGAAAGGTTCCTGCTCCCACTGGCGTATCATACGGCTGTTGCAGCACACAGCCGCGCGCCGCCCAGAATTGTTGCAAGGTCAGGATGAGTTGTTGAAAAGTGATCAAAGCAGATTACCTCTAGGTGCGCAGGATTAGGTGGCGCAGACTAACCCGGTTAGGCGTCAGATGGCGAACGGGATTGATGTCCGTTGCGTATTGAAAAAGGGGACAGTAACGGGGTCAGGCTTTTGTTCAGGGGGTAATTCAATGCAATTTTCGAGTTTTGCAAGAGGATCTCACATCATAAAAAACCCATCCACGGGGGAAAACCGGAAGCAATCTGAGTAGTTACCATTTTGGGGTTGATCAGGACAAAACGCATAGCGTTTAAACAATCGCAGGCTAAAAATGGCCGCCAATAGCAATGTTCAATCGCATGCGACACTAGTTGGCGTAGCACCTTCTAGCGTAGCCCGATGTCAGGAGGTGAAATGAACATGAACACTATCGGGCTGTGCCACACCATTGATCCAGATTCATCATACAGCATAGCTGCGCCGCAAGATAGCGGCAGCCATGCGATGGATGATAAGCAGAGACTTATCAACATCTTGTTGGTAGTGATTGCTGCTGCGCTGTTGTTGATGGCGTGTTACTTTCCTCAGCCTGGAGATGGCTCACTGTTCACCATGCATACCATGCCAGCACCATTTCTGGTGGCAGCTGCGTCGTTGATTGCCGCTGGATTCCTCACTCTTATTACCTACTGGTATGACAACTCCATTGATCCGATCGATTTGGGCGCGGCAGTCACCGCCTTTCTTGGTGGAGGGGTGTTGGCACTGTTGATCACCGCCCTGCTCTATCCCGCATGGAGTGCCGCAGCCATGATGGGTCAAACAGGAGGTGCGCCATTGCTGCAACAGGCTGGCACTGCTCTGGCGGCGATGGCGCGGATGAATGGGGATGCTGGCCCGGTGGAAGAGCTAGCTAAGTTACTGGCATTATTGTTGATTCCATCGGTACGGATTTGCATTGAAGATGGCAAAAGCGGAGCCTTTTATGCGATGCTCTGCGCCCTCGGCTTCGCCATGCTGGAGAACTTGTACTACCTCTTTGATGATGCCTCCTCGCTGTGGTGGCGCATCACTCCTGCGCACGCGGTTTTCTCCTCGATCTGGGGCTATGCACTCGGTGCATGGATGGCAAAACAGATTTCGGCTACAAGCGTGATCTTGTTCCTGCTGGCAGCGATGGGGCTGCACTCCATGTATG
>JAUZRF010000002.1 GCA_030950645.1 Mariprofundales bacterium | reverse complement strand
TATATTATATATGGAGTATAGGAATATTAGGTTCAAGTCTTACAATACGACATTTTATTGTAGTTTTTTCATTTTAAATTAAGGTATGCATGGGCATAAGGAGGGAAAATGTATGATTGCAAGACTTGACCCCGATGTTTTGCACAGATAAGTTATAGGAGTTAGGAGCATGGGTAGTATTGCAGAAGAAATGGAAATGATGTTTAAAGAACAACGTCAGAAAAAACTAGTCGAGTATCCGCTGCTATTTAAAAGTGCATTACAAATTGATGATAAAACACAGAAATCACTTTTCACCAGTGTTGCAAGTGAAACTATGGGGATTGCTGGAGCCGCTGGTGGAGCCGTCGCTGCAACGGCCGCATTTTCTGGGTCGCTTGGCGTGCTGGGAGGTTTAGGCGCTGCAATAGGTCTTGTATCTACACCGATTGGTTGGATCGCCGGTGGTGCAGCTGCTGGATATGCGCTCATGAAGGTTTTAAATAAAGGTAAATCCTGTGCAGATAATGCTGTATATGAAAAGGTTGCAAGATTTATTGATGCACCGATTGATGATATGGCATCAGGCTTATGTTATTTAATGTTGCCCCCATTAATGATGGCTGCATATAGTGATGGAAAATATGAAGATACCCAACGTCAAATGATAATAGAATATTTTTGTAAAAAATGGGGTTTGAACGAACTCGCTTTCATAATTATTTTAGAATCTGTAGAAAGTAACTTCATTTGCTCAGAGTGGGACTCACTTGATTTAGCACAAACAATTAACGATAGCTTGGGAATGCTGGTAAATGAAAAGAACAGGATGGATACAAAAACACTTTGTTCAAATATAAGAAATAAAATTTGCGAAATTTCACAGGATATTGTGGAATCAGATGGCATAATTACGAAAACAGAAGACATGTTTATTAGAAGACTTAAGCGGGATTTAGAGACGGTGTCAAAATAACGTCTACACTTTCCTATTTTACGGGCGAATCAACAGGGTTAGTGTCGCACGCCGTCATCGGCAATCAATCTAGCGGGTTCAAGTCCCGTGTGGGGAATTGCTCATTCATCCCGTTAGAAAATAGCAGGGGTCAGGTCTTGTTTCGCGGATTTTATTGTGTATCTTGGCGGCATGGCAAGGCTATTACGAATCGAAGATGACGACGCTGTTTATCATGTGACTTACAATAGGGGGTAGACCAAGCTAAGTGATGGAAGTAAAAGTATTAAGTTCCTAAATATGGGTTGGTTTATGGCTTAGAATGTTCTTTTTGGGAAGGTAAGTGAAGCTGTGTAAAAAACAGTGTCAGACTTTCATAACTTGATATTGTGGGAGAAATAGATTTAGATGAGAGTATTGAGCTTGTATGAAGTGTTTATGGGGTTAAGTTTTTATCTTTGTTGGAACTCAGCAGGAGGAAACATTCAGAGGCCAGAGCTGTAGTGGCTTGGCTTACAGGTATTCAGGTAGTAAGTTTTTGACAGATGTGGTATTGTACTTTCATCGTGATGTGGTTACGATGAACATGGCCGTAAGGAAGTTGGAAGGGAGGTTGTGTGAAAGTGATGAGTTTAGAGCAAAGCTTGATACAATCCAGAAAAATATCAAGTGATGAAAGCCTCGTTTTTAAATTTCCGCTGAGCATGGCGTTCTCGCCGCTCCGCGTTGAGAACAAATCACTCGAGCCGTCCGTGGTGCCAAACCTACGCAAACAAGTTTGCTTCAGTTTGGCATCCTCGCGGCTCAGCTCAACAACATTATGCGAAAAACACAAATACATTATGAAACCTAAATTATGAAAATATATGCGGACACATCTGTTTTTGGCGGAGTATTTGACCAAGAATTTTCAGAGTCTAGCAAGCAGTTTTTCAGCGAGGTTGATGCCGGACGGTTCGTATTAGTAACATCAGCTATTGTAGAGGCAGAAATTGAACCAGCTCCTGATGATATTAGGCAGCTTTTTAACAAATATGCTAAGTTTGCAGAAATTGCTGATGTTAGTAAAGAAGCATTAGAACTACAGTCAAACTATATTAAATCAGGCGTGGTTACTGAAAAATCACTTGATGATGCACTTCATGTAGCAATTTCTACTGTATCAGGTTGTGATCTTATAGTGAGCTGGAATTTCAAGCACATCGTTCATTTTGATAAAATACCCAAATACAATGCAGTTAACACCTTGCACGGTTATGCGCATATTGGTATATACTCACCATTAGAGGTAATAGATTATGATAATTCATGAGTCAAAATGTGTGGCTTTGAAGCGTAGAGGCGCAGAATATGTTGCAGAACTGTTATCAGGCAAATCAAAGCAAGAAGAATTAGAGTTCTGGAGTAAGCGTACTGAATGCTTGCGATCATCGCATAACAAGGCAAATGCACTCGGACAGCCAAAATCTGCGCCGCTCGCACCTCGCTCTGCATCTTTTGGCTGCCGGTGATTTGCAACATCAATAGCAGGGGTCAGGGCTTGTTTCGCGGATTTTATTGTGTATCTTGGCGGCATGGCAAGACCATTACGAATTGAATATGACGGCGCTGTTTATCATGTAACTTCGCGTGGGAATGCGCGTGGCGATATTTATTTATCAGATGATGATCGCCAGATGTTTGTTGATGTGCTGGCGCATGTGGTTGATCGGTTTGGTTGGATTTGTCATGCCTATTGCCTGATGACGAACCATTTTCATCTGATGATTGAGACACCGCAAGCGAACCTGAGCCGTGGAATGAGCCAGCTTAATGGCGTATATACGCAGCGGTTTAATCGCAGCCATGAGCGTGTTGGACACCTGTTTCAGGGTCGATTCAAGTCTATTATTGTGGATAAGGATGCTTATCTACTTGAACTGAGCCGCTATATTGTTCGCAATCCTGTTGCTGCCAATATGGTTGAAGATGTTGGTGGCTGGCTATGGAGCAGTTATCAGGCTACCGCTGGCGAGATTCCTGTTCCTGAATTCTTATCGGTTGACTGGTTGTTATCCCAATTCGCATCGAAGCGACTCAAGGCAAGAAAAGCCTATGTCGGCTTTGTCCGAAAAGAGGGCGAAGCTTCACCATGGCAATCGCTGAACGGGCCAGATATTTTGGGTGATGATGCATTTCGAGGTCAGTTAAAGGGAGAATCTGACAAGATTCCAGTTGGCATCACGAAACGCAAAGCCTTACTGCGACACCTACCCCTTGCGGATATTAGCTGCGGGGAAAGAGCCCGAAGCGACTGGATGCGAGAAGCCTATCAAGAACATGGATACACCATGCAGGAGATTGCCACTTTTGCCGGATTACACCACTCTACAGTGAGTCGATTGATAAAAATGGAAGATGAAAATCCGCGAAACAAGCCCTGACCCCCCCTCCTTAACATCTTCTTTTTACTTGTGCCTATTAAATGTGCGTGCAAAGAACTTTATATCCTCATCATTTACACCCGAGCTTTTAAAGTATGATTTCCAATCTCTAAATCCATCCAGCATCTCTTTTGCAATATCTTCCGAGTGATCAATGCCCATGCTGTGTCCAGCCCTAATTGCGTTTGCAATGGATGATTCCCTGTCACCTTCAAATAGCCCAATAGCAAGTCTGAATAGTTCAGTGTGAATTGCATGGGGCATGATGTCGTAAGCAGGCGTTGGCACCCATTCCTCGTTTCTGAATAGAAAAGCATGGTTTCTTAGATGATCGTCATCATTGTTACACAACACATTAAAAAGCATCCTTCTAAACCATTGCTCTCCATGATTACTGTCTGACAGCTGTTTAGATATATTGTTGAGTTCCACATAAGACGAATTCATAAAGTCCATCTCAACCCGGCCTGTGGCTGTTAGTGCAGACATGAATGGAATCTTTATGCCATCCACCCTGTCAAATCGTTTAACCAACAGCACATCCATACCATCAACGATTTCAATTTGTGTTTCAGCGACATCAACTCCAAGGGTTTCAGCAAGTGTCATCGCTGCATGTTCGCAACGGCACATGTTTACTGAATCATTATGGCGATTAAGTTTTGCCAGCCAGTCGATATTATCTTGGCGAATGGTAACCTTAGGTCTAGCACCACCCATAGATGATCCATATTTAAGTACTTCAATAACTTTGCTGTCTGTGAGCTCACCGTTAGCAATTGCTTTTATTCCATCAGCGAACATCAAAAGTGTTAACGGCTCTTCAGGAGCGGGCACAATATCTTCATGTCCATTGAATACGGTGAACTCAATTGCTCCAACTCGGTCATTTGATGAGTTGATGAGGCAATCGATATCGCTGATTTTATCAACACTTACATTCAATCGTTTTGCGATAACAAAGCGACCCCAGCTATCCGGTGCGGCATCGCGCAATACTCCCATAAGGTCGTCTGATACATGGTCTTTGATATTGATTGGCAAGAAGGTTGGATCTAATGAGATCGCCTTCGGATCGAACATGTAAGCGTCTGCATAAGAAAAACGATGTTGTGAACCGTCAAAACCCAGCCGACCGGCAAGCTTCTGCTCACCATTTATATGCATCCAAACGGAAAGGATCTCAGACATGTAAATCGCTGATGTTAAAAGTTTTGTTTTTTGATATTTCGCAAACTTTTGATAAGTCGGCATGCTTATTCAGACACCAGAGTACATTCAACAGAACAGAAATGCTAACCGTTGATTTCCCTGCTTCTAGAGCACGCAATGTTGGCACGCTACAATTGCAGCGGCTTGCCAGCCCTTCCAAAGTCCACTTGAGAGACTTTCTGCTTGTCTGTAGCCGCTTGCCAAGCTCTTTCATCTCTCGACTAACAGGAAAAGGTAAAATATGTGTCTTCTTAACCTTGCTCATCAGGGAAAGATAGAAAATATAATTACAAATAGCAAGCTAAATAGAAACTATATTTACATTATGATGAGAAGTAACTACTCAGCTCACTTCCGGTTTTCCTGATAGCGGCGTTGAAAAATGCGCATTGACAGTAGTAAACTCCGCTTTTTCGCCTTGCTATCAGAAAAACCAGAAGCAATCTGAGCAGTTACAGCTATTTTTTGGTAGGGTGCTGAGTAGTTACTATGATGGAAGAGATAGATTTAGATGAGAGTATTGAGCTTGTATCGAGTTTTTATGGGGTTAAGCTCTCTAGTTGCGATTGATTTGCTATTCTGCCGGTTGGCAGCGGGGGCAATAGAAGCTGCTGCGACCATGTTGTTTGCTTTGGATAATCGGGGTCTGGCAACGGGGGCAGGGGGATTTGGTCTTGCCGTAGCAGTGAAATTGGTGGGCAAAGTAGCCGGGCTGTCCGTCGCTGCCGATAAAATCATTGATGGTGCTGCCACCGGCATCAATGGCGCGGGTTAGCACGCTACGAATCGCCGCGACCAAACATTCACACTGGGTGCGATTGAGCTTGCTGGCGGGTAAAAATGGTGATATTTCTGCATCAAATAGCGCCTCATTGGCGTAGATGTTGCCAATGCCTGCCACCAATCGGCTATTCAATAGCATGGATTTGATCGGACTGCGTCGCTTGGCCAATTGCTGCCGCAGGTAGTCGGCATCAAACGCCTCTGAAAGCGGCTCGGGACCAAGTGCGGCCAAGCAGCGGTGCTGCGACAGTTGCGCGGTAGGGCAGAGATCGATCAAACCAAAACGGCGAGGATCGGCAAAGCTCAAGTGCAGATCGTGATCAAGGGTTAGCAACAGATGTTGGTGCTTAGGGGTTGCGGAATCCTTTTCTAGCAAGCGCAGGCAGCCACTCATGCCGAGGTGCCAGATGATGGTCTCTGCCCCGCTTAGTGGGGTAAGCAGGTACTTGGCGCGGCGCTCTACCGCGAGGATGCGTTGTCCGATCAAGCGTGCGCAAAGATGGGGTGGCCAAGGGAGTCGCAGCCGTTTGCCGCTGCAATTCGCCCGCACAATGGTGCGGTTCAGAATGACGGGCTCTAGGCCGCGTTTGACGGTTTCGACTTCGGGCAGTTCTGGCATTGTGGCCGATACTAGTGCTATGATCGGGCCATGTCTGGAGGCACCATGAACCATTACCCCCTTCAAATGGATTGTTTTCCACTGCTTTCCACCTTGGATGCAGCATCCTTGCGTGAATGGCAGGCGGCGGCGGTGCTGGTTGAGGCCGCCCAGGGGAGTCGGGTGGTGAGCGAGGGTGAGATGAATGATGCGCTCTACCTGGTGGCGAGAGGGAGCGTGGTGGTGCAAAAGCATTACCAGCAACGCCACATCGAGGTGGGTAGAGTGAATGCGGGGGAACTATTCGGGGAGTGGTCTCTGCTGAGTGGTCAGCCGGTGGGTGGTGATGTGGATGTGCTTCAGGACGCTGTGTTTTATCGTATTCCTAATGCATTAGTGATGAAGCAGTATTGGCGTTGTCCCACTTTTTGTCATGCGCTGGATCGGGTGTGCGAACGCCATTTGGTGGTGAGTGGGCTGGCTTTAAATCCAGTTTTTTCCTTGCTGCCGTTGGGGTTGCGGCAGACGATTTTTCACATTGGGGATTTTGTCGGGTTCGAGCCCGGTGCTATATTGATTGCTGAGGGGGATCATGATGTGCGCTTCATGTATCTGCTGTTGTCGGGCGAGGTGGAGAGTTGGCTTCATGTTCCTGGCCATGAGGATGAGAGCTTGTTGGTATCCTGCCAAGGGGTTGGCGATATGATTGGAGAAATCGCGCTGATCTCTGGCTATCCTCGCATTGTCACCGTACGGG
The DNA here is from genome assembly GCA_030950645.1 of Mariprofundales bacterium. Taxonomy (GTDB): domain Bacteria; phylum Pseudomonadota; class Zetaproteobacteria; order Mariprofundales; family J009; genus JAUZRF01. The sequence goes on along the minus strand of JAUZRF010000002.1, from coordinate 17,620 downwards.
CGAAAAGCGCGTGTCGGGCATTGCGATTAAGCAACAAGGATATCCATAGCTTGCGACTGAGTAATCTCAACTTTTCGCTGGCACTGTATCAGAACACGCAGTGCAATATGCAGCGCAATATGGAGGTGTTGAGTCCGCGTTTGGGTGTTGAGGCTGCTCGGGGTTTTACGGTGGATCGTGTCCCTAATTTTTCTGAGCTTCAGGAGCCGGAGAAACAGATTGCGCCACTATTTGAATGATGATTAGCGAAGCAGAGCTGCAGGAGATGCGTCAGTTGCAGCGTACGGTGGATGCGATGCGCACTGCGTTGGAGCAGGCTGCGCTGGAGCAGCAACAACGGGTGGAGCAGGCGCGCTTGGAGGCGCAGCAGGAGGTTGATCTGCTGAAGCAGACGGTGGCCGCACTGCGCGACAGCTTGGAGGCCAAGGATTTTGCGGTAACCAAGCGGGTGGAGGCGGCTCGCCTTGCTGAGCAACAGGATTGCATCCAACTCAAAGAGACGATTGATGCTCAGCGTCTCCAGATGGAGGCGATGGCCTTTGACCACGCCAAGATGTTGGATGACGAACGCAATCGCGGCCATCAGTTGGTGCAACAATTGCAGGAATCGGTTGCCGCATTGCGACAACAGTTGGAGCAGGTGGGGTTTCGAGCTGAGGCGCAGTTGGTGGAGGAGCAGCGATCGCATCGGGATATGGTGATGCAATTGGAGCGGGGGATGGATAGCCAACGCAAAGCGATGGAGGCGTTGCAGTTAGCATGTGATCAAAAGGTGGAACAGACCCAACTGGAGAGGCGCAATGATTGTCTCCAGTTGCAACAGACGGTGCAGCAGTTGCGTCAGCAGATGGAGGCGCAATCCCATTGACGAATGGGTCTCTTGCAAAAAAAGGAGTGGGAATGGAATCGAAGGAACGGGTGGTGCGTAGACCATTGCGAAGGAAAAGTCAGAAAGAGAGGCTGCGCCAACTGGAGGTGTTGCTTAAGATCTCTGATTTGGTGTCGGCCAAATCATCGCTTGATGGTGTGTTGGAGACCTTGGTGGAGATCACCAATCAAGAGATTGGCGCGGAGCGTTCCTCGCTGTTTGTGCATGATGATCAAACCGATGAGCTCTATTCACGGGTGGCGCAGGGGGTGTTTTCCCGTGAGATTAGAATCTTAGATTCTGCTGGTGTGGCGGGGCATGTTTTTCAGAGCAATGCTGGGTTGATTGTTGATGATGCGTATACCAACGATTTTTTTAATGCCGAGGTGGATCAGCAGACCGATTTTGATACCCGTAGCATCCTTTGTGTGCCAGTGCGTGATGGTAGTGGTGCGATTCTTGGAGTGGCGCAGGCACTCAATAAGATTGATGGAAAATTCACTGAGGATGATCAAGACTATCTGGAGTTGATGACATCGCAGGCGGCGATGGCGCTCAAGAGTGCGCAGTTCGTCGAACGCATGGAGAAGGTGCGTCAGCAGGAGATGAAGTTTCTTGATTTGGTGAGTGAACTCACCAGTGAGATTGAGCTTGGCGTGTTGTTACAGAAGGTGATGGATGAGGCACAGCGCATGCTTACGGCGGAGCGATCTTCCCTGTTTCTCAATGATGAAAATAGCAATGAACTGTGGACTGAAGTGGGCGAAGGGGACAACAAAACTGAGATTCGTTTTCCGAACCACTTGGGCATTGCTGGTGCCGTATTTACCTCAAGCGAGAGTGTAAATATTCCTTATGCCTATGCGGATCTTCGTTTTAACCCTGCATTTGATCGCCAGACCGGTTTTTTCACCCGTTCGATTCTTTGTGTGCCGGTGATCAATAAAAATGGCAAGGTGATCGGGGTGACGCAGGTGCTAAACAAGCGCGGTGGCCCTTTTACTGATGAGGATGAATCGCGCCTACGGGCGTTTACCGCGCAGGTCGCCATTGGTTTGGAAAATGCCAGCATGTTCAGCAATATACAGAAGGTTAAGAATTATAATGAGAGCATGCTGGAGTCGATGTCCAATGGGGTGGTGACGATTGATGATGAGGGTGTGGTGGTGACCTGCAATAGCTCGGCATTGCGTATTATGCATCTGGAACGGGCGGATCAGATTGTGGGGGTCAATGCGGGCGAGTTTTTTTCCGGAGCCAATAGCTGGGTTCAGGAGCGGCTGGTGCGGGTAGGTGAAACCAATAAGACCGAATTGGCGATGGATCATGAAATTCACTTCGGCGATGAAGCAATTTCGGTGAACATGACCATCTTGAACTTGGTGGCAGCGGATAATGCCGATCTGGGTACCATGCTAATGATTGAGGATATTAGTGGTGAAAAACGGGTGCGCGCGACGATGGCTCGTTATATGGATCCTGGGATTGCCGATCAGATGCTGGCTGGCGGTGCTGGAGCGGAGATGATGGGTGGGGTGAGCAAGGAGGCGACGGTGCTGTTCTCAGATATTCGCAGTTTTACCACCTTGAGTGAGACCTTGGGACCGCAGGGTACAGTGGCGCTGCTTAATGAATACTTCACCATTATGGTCGATATTCTCCAGAGTGAAGAGGGGATGCTCGATAAGTTTATCGGTGATGCGATGATGGCGGCGTTTGGTCTGCCGGTGGCACATGATGATGATCCGGATCGTGCGGTGCGTACCGCCATTGCCATGATTGAGCAGCTTGAGGCGTGGAATGTGCCACGAGAGCGAGCGGGGTTGATTCCGGTGCACATTGGTATTGGACTCAATACCGATTCCGTGGTTTGCGGCAATATCGGTTCGCCCAAGCGGATGGATTACACCCTGATCGGGGATGGGGTGAATCTGGCGGCTCGGCTGGAGAGTGCTTGTAAGCAGTATGCGGCCAAGATTTTGATCAGCGAATACACCTATGACAAGCTTCATGGCACCTACCGGATGCGTGATATCGATTCGGTGATTGTGAAGGGTAAGACCAAGCCGGTGACCATTTATGAGGTGCTCGATTTCCATAGCAACGAGAGCTTTCCTAATTTGATGGAGGTGGTGAATTACTTCCGCGAAGGTCGGCGAGCGTACATCGCAGGTGAGTGGAATAAGGCGGTGGAGTATTTTAAGAAAGCCCTCTCTTATCATCCGCAAGATCGGCTGTCACAGATCTATATTGATCGTTGTCATCATTTTCAATCTGAGCCTCCGCAAGGGGATTGGGATGGGGTGTGGGTGATGCAGTCTAAGTGAGGATAGGTATTTTCATTCCATTGCAAAAAAGCATCGCGTATCTTCCAACCATTGGCTTGCTGTTCTGTCTGTTGCTTCCGGCTGGCGCGGCGGCGAAGTCCAGCTACGATGACAATCTGTTGGCGGGTCTGTCGCATAGTGATATTCGTAGCATGGGGGATGAAGCCCGCCAAATTTATAGGGCGCAGCGTTGGCAGAGAATGTCAAAGCGATCCACCCTGTATCGCTATCGCATACTGCGTATTTTGCGCGCGCATTGGGCACCGAAAGGTTTACAGATGGTTCCAGTGGTGGAGTCGGGTTATAACCCGTATGCACTGTCTCATGCGGGCGCTGTGGGGTTGTGGCAGATCATGCCGGCGACCGCTCGGATGTGGGGGGCGGGTTCAAGCAATGGTCGCAATGGGCGACGGAGTGTGGAGATTAGCACCGATACGGCAGTGCGCTATCTGTTGACAATGTTTGACCGTTTTGGTTCCTGGCCGCTGGCCATTGCCGGCTATAACATGGGGCCTTATGGATTGGCGCGTCATTTGCGGCGCCATCCGTGGAAGCCGTGGCAGGGGATTAATGCGCTGCCTGTGCCTAGAGAGACACTCGATTATGTGCGTCGTATTTTGGGGTTGGTGGTGCTATGGCAACAGGGGGAGCTTGCTTTTGCCAAGCCTGTGGTGACCACCAAGGTGAAGTTGGCACCCCCGGTCGATGTCAGTGAGGTGGCTAGGTTGGGTAAGATGCAGCGGAAGTGGATTTATCGTCTTAATCCAGGGCTGGATTTTCAACAGTATTATGAGGATTCGGTTACGCTCTATTTGCCACTGAAGTTGGCAACGCGTGTGGTGAAGCAGCATGCCCGTTATCAGCCGAAAGTTCTGTTGGTGGGGATGCACGCGGGCGATTCATTGTGGCGCATAGCGCACCGTTTTGGCACCACGATTGCCCACATTCGGCAGATGAATCCAGCGTTGGAAAGCAGTGTGCTCCATGTTGGTCAAATTTTGTTGGTGCCGGCACGAGGCTATCTCAATGCGGTGGCGCGGAATAATCCGCTGCTTAGTCATGGTCATCGTATCCATTATAAAATCCGTACCGGAGATAGCTTGTGGGGGCTGGCATTGCGTTTTGGCACCACAGTGAAGGCGATTGTCAGAATTAACGAATTGAAGCAAGGAAAAGTGTTGCATCCTGGCAAGTGGATATGGATCAAAGCGCACCATCGGGTGGGACGCACTTGATGGCACTATCCATGGTTCGTGCTTTGGGGTTGGCGCTGTTGGTATCGTTGCTGGTTTCAGGCTGTTCGGATACTCCCCCCCCTGCGGCAGTCTCGGCATCGGTAGCCAGCTCGGAGATGGGGGTAGATGTTCCGGCGATTGGTGATCGACTGGTCTCAGCCAGTATCGGCGATGCCAGTAATCTGATTCCGATGATCGCTGGTGATGCGGCCAGTCACGATATTGCTAGCCAGCTTTATCTGCCGTTGCTGAAATACGATGCCAATCTTAATTTGACGGGCCAGTTGGCGGCATCGTGGCAGGTGGCGAAAGATAACCTTTCGATCCGTTTTCAGTTGCGCCCGGGTCTGAAATGGAGCGATGGCGTGCCTTTTACCAGTGCCGATTGCCTTTTTACCCTCAACCTGATCCGAGATGCCAAAACCCAGAGCCCCTACAAGGCGGACTATGCGCGGGTGGCGTCGGCGCAAGCGCCAGATCCCTATACTTTTGTGGTGCGCTACAAGCAGCCCTATTCGCCCGCACTCTCCTCGTGGGCGGATTTGGCGATATTGCCGAAACATCTGTTTGAACATGTAGATATTATGCATACTACGCTGTCGCGTCACCCCAAGGTGTCGATTGGCCCCTATCGCCTAGCTGACTGGGTGCCACAGCAGTCGATTCGCCTCACCCGTAACCCAGATTATTTTGATGGCCCAGTGTGGGTAGCAGAGCGATTGATTCGGGTAATTCCCGACACCGCAACCCAGTTTCTTGAGCTTTCGGCGGGTCATATTGATGAGATGGGGCTGACGCCGATCCAATACCAACGCCTGTTTCCGCGCAACAAGCAACTGATGGCGAACTATCAGCGTTATCGTTATCTTGGTTTTGGCTATACTTACCTGGGTTTTAACCTGAAGCGGCCACTATTTGCTGATCGCCGCGTGCGTCAGGCGATCGCCTACGCCATCGATCGTCAGGAGCTGGTCACTGGCGTGATGATGGGGCTGGGCAAGGTGATCGCCACCCCCTACAAACCCGGCACCTATTGGGTGAATACGAAGCTCAAGCCGCGCCCTTATGATCCGGCCAAGGCGCGTGCCCTGCTGGCTGCGGCCGGTTGGCGTGATACCAATGGTGATGGCATGCTGGAGAAGGGGGGATTGCCACTCACCTTCACGATCTTGACCAATAATGGCAATAAGCAGCGCGCCGACTGCGCCACCATTATTCAGCAGCGTCTCAAGGCGGTGGGGATTGTCGTGAAGGTGCAGTTGGTGGAGTGGTCGGCATTCATTGAGAACTTTATCAATAAACGCCAGTTTGATGCCGTGATTCTGGGTTGGTCGCTCTCCCCTGAGCCCGATCAATACAGCATTTGGCACTCGTCGCAGACCGGCGCGCGCCAGTTTAATTTCCTCTCCTACGCCAATGCCAAGGTTGATGCTGCGTTGGTGGCTGCGACCCGCACCTTTGATCGTGCTGAGCGCAAGAAGCTCTACGATCAGGTACAACGGGAGATCTATCATGATGTGCCGGTGGTGTTTCTCTATGCGCCGGAATCAACGCCAGCGTTGAGTCGTCGTATCCATGGCATCAAACCCGCGCCAGCTGGCATTGGCTACAATAGCGAGCACTGGTATGTGCCTAAGGCGTTGCAACGGTATCATCTCACTGAGGAGACCCCATGACGATCAGTGAAGAGCACGGTAAATTGATGCGACGCGCCACCTACGCCTCGGCAACGGTGGCGGTGGTGTTGATCGCGATAAAAGCGGTGGCCTGGATGTGGACCGATTCGGTGAGCCTGTTGGCGACACTGATGGACTCCAGCCTAGATGCGCTGGGATCGCTGCTCAATATGATCGCGGTGCATCATGCACTCTCTCCCGCGGATCGTGAACACCGTTTTGGCCACGGCAAAGCGGAGGCGCTCTCTGGGTTGGCGCAGGCGATGTTTGTTGCCGGTTCGGCGTTGTTCATTATTCTGCAAGCGTTGCGTCGTCTGCTGCATCCTCACCCGCTGGAGATGGCGATAGTGGGTGTTGGCGTGATGGCCGCCTCAGTGGTGATTACCATGCTGCTGATTGCCTATCAGAGCATGGTGGTGCGCAAAACGGGATCGTTGGCGATTCGCGCCGATTCGCTACACTACCGTTCCGATCTCTATATCAATATTGGCGTGCTGTGCTCATTGCTTCTCAGCGGGATGATGTGGCCAAGTTTTGACGCCCTGGTGGCACTGGGGATTGTTGGCTTTTTGATCCATAGCGTGTGGGAGATTATGCGGAGCGCGTTGCATGACTTGATGGATCATGAGTTGAGCGAGGATGACCGTGCCTGCATCAAGAAGGCGGTCTACAGCTATGACGGGGTGCGCGGCATGCACGATTTGCGTACCCGCAGGTCGGGGTTAACCACCTTTATTCAACTCCATCTTGAGCTCGATGATGACATCACACTGTTTCAGGCCCATGCGATCTCGGATCAGGTCGAGGCGGCACTGCGTGCGCTGTTTCCTCAGTCTGAGATCTTAATTCATGAAGACCCAGCTAGTCTGATGGAGCAGCCGATTGGATTGCAAAAGGAGATTCACCATGGCTAAAATGTTCTTTGGCATTATTTTTTTGTTTAGCTCCTTCATGGCTATTGCCAGCGAGCAGGCGACGATTCAGGTGGATAACCTGCCGATGGCGGAGGCGGAATCTTTAGCGAAAAGCGTGCTCTCTGCGCACGGAACGGTGGCGTCGCTCCCCAGTCAGCGGCTGTTGGTGTTGCAGGACGATGCCAAGCATATTCAGGCTGCACGCAAGCTGCTTCAGCAGTTTGATCGTCCCTCTGATCAATTTCGTCTCACCGTGGAGCTGGAGCAGCGCGAGGCACTGGATGATGCCCAATTGCAGGCGGCGGCCAAGCTGCCAGGCGATTGGTTGCGCTTGCCGGCAGGCGGGGAGGCGGAGGCGGGCGTGTTGCAAGCATCCACCATTGCGAACCGGCACTGGTCGTTGTTGTTGCAGACCAATCGTGCGGGATCGATCACGCTGGGACAGGTGCAGCCCCAACGCAGTGTGACTAGGCAGTGGTTGGAGGGTTATGGCTTGTTGGCGCACGACAGTGTGAATCTGGTCAGTTTCAGGTCGGGGTTTGCGGTGCGGTTGCAAGCTGCGGGCAACCACAAGGTGGAGGTCAAGATTACCCCATGGTTGGCGCGCAGTCAGCCTGGCATGCCAGCCAGTGCTAGGCCGGAGTTGCTGCTTGGTTTGGGAAGTGTCGGCAGTGTGCTCCAGGCGCCAACCACGGATAATGCGCCGCTCCGATTGAATGCTGCACCCCAATTGGCGGCTCCTCAGCCAGTGCGGATTGTCCGTGCTGCGACTACCGTGGCCGTGAAGCCGGGCGAGGAGGTGGAGTTGGTATCGGCCGGCGGCGAGGCGGAGCTTTTTTCTCAAGCACTGCTTGGGCGCTACAGCCATGTTGGCGCACAATCCTTGGTAATTCACCTCCGCGTGGAGCGGTTGTAGATTGGTGGTAAATTGGCGTTAAAGGCGGGTGCGTGATCCGTCCCCTGACAACACAAAATATTCTGGCGATTGAGAGTTCGTGCGATGAGACCGCAGTGGCACTGCTGCGTGGCGAGGGTGATGCCGCGCAATTGGTGGCAGATCGGATCGCGTCGCAGATCGATCTCCATGCCCGTTTCGGAGGCGTGGTGCCGGAGTTGGCATCGCGGGCGCACATGCGCATCCTGCCGACGATGGTGCGCGAGGTGATGGATAGCGCAGGCTGGGTCTGGGATGATCTGGATGCGGTGGCGGTGACTGCAGGCCCCGGACTGATGGGGGCGCTGTTGGTCGGGGTCTCTTTTGCCCGTGGCCTTGCGGCGGCGAAGAAGATCCCGCTGCTGCCGATTCATCACCTTGAAGGCCATCTGTTGGCGGCGGGGCTGGATGGTGCGCTGCCGCCATTCCCTTTTGTTAGCCTGCTGGTTTCGGGTGGAAATACCCTATTGGTGCGGGTGGATGGGGTTGGCCATTACCGGCTGTTGGGGCAAACCTTGGACGATGCCGCTGGGGAGTGCTTTGATAAATGTGCCCGTGCGTTGGGGCTAGCTTATCCTGGCGGACCGGCCATTGCCAAGGCGGCACAGCGGGGCGATGGCCGGCGTTTCGCACTGCCACGGCCGATGCTGCGCAAGCCCAATCTTAATTTCAGTTTCTCCGGCTTGAAAACGGCAGTGGCGTATCTGCTACGGGATCAGCCGGAGCTGCGCAACGATCCACAAGGGGTGGCCGATGTGGCGGCGGGTGTGGAGGTGGCGATTGCCGAGGTGTTGGCGGTGAAGGCATTGGCCGCTTGCAGGGAGCACGGTTGTCGCGCGCTGGTGATTGCGGGTGGGGTGGCGGCCAACCACCGCTTGCGTCAGGAGTTGGCTCGGCGCTGCCATGTCGTCGGGGTGGGACTTCATCTGCCGCAGGGTCACCACTGCACCGATAACGCCGCTATGATTGCCTATGCGGCTTGGCATCGCCTGCGGTTAGGGCTACCGATTCCCCCGCGCGACAGCTGGGATGCACGCGCCCGCTGGCCGATTGAGGAGCTCACCATCGATGACTAGCCAGCAATTCAGCGAGATCCATGCGCTGCGGCGGTTGATGCTGTTGCGAGGGTTGGTTGCGTTGTTGGTGGTGGTGCTGATGAGCAGCTATCGCCAAGATCTACTGCTGATTGATGCGCGGGTTCCCACCCTGTTCTATCTCTTAATGCCGGTGCTGCTGCCGTTGCAATGGTGGCTCCAGGAGCGGCGTGGTGTTGCGAGTGCGCAGAAGGCGGCACAGACATTGGGACTCGATATTGGCTTGATTGTGGTGCTGTTGGTTGCCACTGGGGGGCTATTAAGTCCGTTTCCCATTCTGTTTGCCTTGGTGTTGATCGCCTCGGCCAGCTTTTGTAGCCGTACTGCCATCCTTACTCTGACGGTATTGGCTGCGGCCGGTTTTGTGTTCTCTGCCTACATTACGGCCTGGTGGCTGCATCTGGAGATGGCACCGCTGTCGCCGTTGCGGGTGCTGTTTCATGTGTCGATCCTGTTTTTAGTTGGTGGGGTGATGGCTGCGCTGGTAGCACGCCAGGATCGGCTGCGCGATGCACAGCAACAGAGCGAACAGGAGCACCGTCGGTTGCAGCTGCGTCATGCGCAGATCCTTGATCAGATGCACGAGGCGATGCTGTTGGTGGATCCTGCCGGGGTGATTGTGGATGCGAATGCCGCTGCGCGTGCAGAGCTTTTGGTGGAGAGCGAGCTTCCCCTGCAGTTGATGGCACTGTTGGATACGGGTTCGGCGCAGATCGAGTGTGAATTGGCAGCGCGGCACTGGTTGGCGAGCAGCACGCGGTTGGATGACGGCATGTATATGATATTATTGGTGGATACCAGTGATGTCTCGGTGTTGCGTGATCGCTTGCAGGCGCAGGATAAGCTGGCGGCACTGGGTCAGATGGCGGCGCAGTTGGCGCATGAGGTGCGTAATCCGTTGCAGACCATTGCCCAAGGGGTGGAGTTGATTGATCATGCCCCACCGGAGATGTTGCGCCAGTTGCAGCGCGCGATCCAGCAAGAGGTTGCGCGGCTCAATCGCTTGGTGGGTTCGATGCTAGAATATGCTACCCCCCTGCTTCCCAAGCCGGTGGCGTGCGTGCCGTGCGTGCTGCTTGAGGCATCGTTGCTACAGATGGGGCTGGTGATGACGCCGCAAGCTGATGGTGCTCCATCTATTCAAGATGTGGCTAGCGTGGAGTCGCCGATCCCGATGCGTTGGCATTCATCGGCTGATGGCGTGGCGGTCGGGGTGACGGTAGAGCTATGGTGTGGGGTGGCGGCGTGCTGGATGGATGGCGACCACTTCCGGTTGGTGGTCGATAATTTACTGCGCAATGCGGTGTTGCATGCGCCGCAGGGCAGTACTGTTGGTTTGTCGATGAGCCCGCTTGATCGGGATGGCTGGCAGTTGCGGCTGTGTGATCAGGGCGGAGGGGTTGCGCCTGACCTGTTACCCCGGCTGTTTGAGCCCTTTGTTAGTGGTCGTCAGCAGGGTACGGGGCTTGGTCTCGCCATTGTGCGTCAGGTGTGTGAGGCCAATAATTGGCAGGTTGATGTGAAAAATATCAATGTAAATTCAGAGCCTGGAGCATGCTTTACCGTGCGCTCGCAGAGGGGGGTGGGGGATCATGGCTGAGGTTTTACTGGTGGATGATGAGGCCAATGCGCGTCTGGTGATGTCGCTCAACCTGCAACAGCGCGGCCATGTGGTGTCGGAGTGTGCCAGTGCGGCAGCGGCAAAACAGATGCTGGCACAGCGCGACTTTGATGTGGTGGTGACGGATTTGCGTATGGAGCAGGCAGATTCTGGGTTGGAGGTGGTGCGTGCGGTGCATCAGTACCACCCCGCGACCCGGGTATTGCTGCTCACCGCCTATGCCAGTGCGGATACCGCAGTTCGTGCGATGAAGTCGGGAGCCTTTGATTATCTAACGAAACCGGTGTCGGCTGAGGAGTTGGCGGAGGCGATTGAACGCGCCTTGTTGGATGCGTTGGCGGTGGGGTCGAAAGTGGATGGTGATGGGGTGGCCGATGCCGCCGCCGATGCCACGGGGACACTGATTGGCGAGTCGCTAGCTATGCAGCGGGTTCGCGAACGCATTGTGCGGGCGGCAATGCGCGATTTCACGGTGTTGATTACGGGCGAGTCTGGCACCGGCAAGGAGCTCTCTGCTCGGGCGATTCATCTAGCCTCAGCGCGGGCGGAGCAGCCATTTGTCCCGGTACACTGTGCGGCGATTCCCGAGGGGTTGTTTGAATCGGAGCTGTTTGGCCACTGTAAGGGCGCGTTTACTGGTGCCGATCACGATCAGGTCGGGTTGGTGGAGGCCGCCGATAGCGGCACGCTGTTTCTTGATGAGATTGGTGAGATGCCGTTGTCGGTACAGGTCAAGATGTTGCGCGTGCTGCAGGAGCATCGGGTGCGTCGGGTGGGTACGCAGCAAGAAAAAACGGTGGATGTGCGGGTAATCGCCGCCACCAATCGGGATCTTGATGCCGAAGTGAAACGGGGGATGTTTCGTGAGGATCTGTTTTACCGCCTTAATGTGCTGCCGCTCCACCTGCCGTCATTGCGTCAGCGTCGGGAGGATCTTCCCGCGTTGATTGCGGCGATTCTGCCGCGTATCGGCGGCGAGGGGCTGATATTGCCCCCTGATCTGTTGCAACAGATTACGCAACTGCCGTTGATGGGGAATGTGCGCGAGCTGGAGAATTTGCTGCAACGCTTGGTGGCGTTTTCCGATGATGGGGTCATCGATGCCAGCTTGATGGATGAGTTTTATGGCCAAGCTGACGCTGCTGACCATTCGCTAGAGACCTTGCAAAAATCGGGAAAAGACCTTGATGCCTGGATGGCACGGATTGAACGCACCCTGCTACAGCAAGCACTGGATGCAACCGGAGGCAATGCCACTAAGGCGGCGAAGTTGTTGGGGATTAGCTTTCGTTCCATCCGTTACCGTTTACAGAAGTTATTTCCTTGAAAGTAACTACTCAGATCACTCCCGCTTTTTCGCCTTGCTATCAGCAAAACCGGAAGCAATCTGAGTAGTTACTTTTTTTGCGGGTGGCGTTTGATTCCCTCGCAGGGCGCAGTCATTCCCGCCGGCGTGGGCTTGGCGGTGTTTGGTCGAAATAGCGGGATTCAAAGCCATGTCTGTAGGCAGCAGCGGATAATTGTGAATGCGCATCGCGATATTTTAGGTTGTGTTCATTTGTCACTGCGTATCCTGCGCACCATGTTCGGTGTGCATAAGGGGGTTTTTCTATGAGCGAAAACATTCGTGAGATTCCGTACAATTATACCTCCTGCTCGGATCGTGAGATTGTGCGCCGGTTTCTTGGCGATACAGCTTGGGATGATCTGAGCGTGTTGCGTCATCAGCGGCGCACTGGTCGTTCGGCGCGGATGTTGTTTGAGATTCTGGGCGATGTGTGGCTGGTTGAGCGCAATGCCTTTGCGCGTAGCAGTCTGCTTAGTGAGCCGAAACGGCGGGGACGGATGCGCAAACTGCATCAGGATCGACTGAAACGCATTCATGCCGGAGCGGAAGGCAATAGCCGTGCCACTAGGGTGACGGCGTGTACTGAGCGGATGCTGGATCTTTTTTATCGTTGGTTTGATGAAGAGCCTGGGCGGCGCAAGCGTGCGCAGCAGGAATTTGTGGCGCATACCCATCGCAACAACATCCATTTTGATGCCTTCACCCTTCAGCATAGCGCTACCGATGCCACAGATTGGCGCCACCACCACCCATTCTGTGTGCTTACTCCCGACCATGCCTCGGAATTGCCGGGGTTGATTCGGGCGGCACGAGCCTTGGAGTTGGTGGTGATTCCTCGCGGAGGTGGCACCGGGCTGTGCGGTGCCTCGGTGCCGTTGCAAGACAATGCGGTCATGATCAATGTTGAGAAGTTTGACACGATTGGTGCGGTGGAGATGATGGATATTGGTGGTCGTCAAGTGGCTACCATTTTCGCTGGAGCCGGTGCGGTGACTGGGCGGGTGATGGATGCGGCCAAACCGCATCTGTTTGCGACCGATCCAACCAGTCTGTGGGCTTGCACCATTGGTGGTAATGTCGCCTCCAATGCCGGAGGTAAGCATGCGGTAATTTGGGGCTGTTGTGTCGATAACCTGCTATCATGGAAGATGGTGCGGCCTGACGGTAGCTGGCTGTTGGTGGAGCGCCTTGAACACAACATGGCGCGGATTGACCCCGCTTCAACGGTACGCTTTCGCCTGCGCCACTTGGCGGATGATGGCGTGACGCCGCTTGCTGAGCAGGACGAGGAGTTGGTGCTTGATGGCGCTATTTTTCGGCGTGCGGGGCTGGGTAAAGATGTCACCCGCAAGGCGCTTGGTGGTCTTCCCGGGGTGCAAAAAGAGGGATGTGATGGCTTTATTACCGAAGCGCGCTTTGTGTTGCACCGCTCCTATAAGACTACCCGTACCGTCTGTTGTGAGTTTTATGATCATGATTTGACTGCCGCTACTCAGGCGATGGTAGAGATCAAGGCGTTTGTTGATCACTTCGATGGAGCCCACCTTGAAGGGTTGGAGCACTTCGATGCCAAGTATGTTCAGGCGATTGATTATGTGAGTAAATTGAGCCGAAATCGCCGTCCTCGGGTGGTGTTGCTGATTGATATCTCTGGTGATCAGGACGAAGTGGTAGCCAAAGCAGCATCGGAGGTGTCGCGGATTGCTTCGATGGCGGACGGTGAGGGCTTTGTTGCGCTCTCTCAGGAGGATCGCAACCGTTTCTGGTCGGATCGTGGCCGGATGTCTGCGATTGCGCGCCATACCCGTGCTTTTAAGCTTAATGAGGATGTGGTTATTCCGCTACACCATTTGGCCGAGTACAGTGATTTTGTTGAGCAGATTAATATTGAGCAGTCGATTCGTAACAAGATTGCGATTGCCGGCGTGTTGGAGTCGATTCTGGAATCGAACGCGCAGGGGGGTGAGGAGTTGTTGCGCCCTAAGCTGGCAGAGGGGCTGCTATTGTTGCGGCGGGTGCGTGCCCAGTGGCAAGGCTATCTTACTCAGCTGGATGAACCGGTGGGGAGAGTGGCGGGCATTGCGTGCGAGACGAATGATAAGAAAGAGCTTTTACGCAAATTTATTCAACGCGGCGAGCTGCGCATCTCTGCGCGTAAGGAGTTGGAGCAGCCGTTGCATCAACTGTTGCATGGCTATGATAAGTTGATTGGTCAGCTCCAAGCTGGTTATGCGCGCGGACTCTCCTCGCGATTGGTGATTGCTACCCACATGCACGCAGGTGACGGCAATGTGCATACCAATATACCGGTTAACTCGAATGATTACAAAATGATGAAGTGCGCCCATCATTTGGTGGAGCTGGTGATGGCTAAGGCGGTTGAGCTCGATGGGGTGATCTCCGGTGAGCACGGCATTGGCATCACCAAGCTGCAGTGGCTCAATCGCGCCCATCTCGAAGAGGTGGATGACTACCTGCAAGCGCTTGATTCGGAGCGGTTGTTTAATCGTGGCAAGTTGACCCCGGGAACCGATCTTTCACTCACCTACACCCCCAGCTTTAATCTACTCGAACATGAGGCGATGATCCTGGAGGCTGCTGATATAACTGAACTTTCTGAGGTGATTAGCCCGTGTCTGCGTTGTGGCAAGTGCAAACCGGTGTGCGCCACCCATTTTCCGCGTGGCGATATGCTCTATTCGCCGCGCAACAAGATTCAGGCCGCTGGTGGAATTATTGAGGTGTTTCTTTACGAATCGCAGCGTGGTTATGGCCTCTCTTTTGAGTCGTTCCGTGAGTTGCGTGAGGTGGCGGATCACTGCACGATTTGTCATAAATGCGAGCCACCCTGCCCTGTAAATATCGATTTTGGTGATGTGACCGAGCGCATGCGGGCGCTACTCAAGGCCCATGGCCAGGCAGGTAGCTCAGTGGTCAAGCGGGTGGCGATGCTGTTTCTCACCCTGCAACGGCCGGGTGCGGTCAAGCTGATGCGGGAGGCGGTGGTGATCTGGGGCTATCGTGGCCAACGCATGTTGCACCGCTTGGCACGGTGGAGCGGGGTGCTCAAATCCACCCCCGCAGGCAAGCGCAATTTGGATGGCGTGACCGCCCAGATGATCAACTTTATTGAGCGGCCACTGCCGGTGCCGCCGCAGCGCACCGCACGGCAACTGCTGGGAATTGAGTCGCGCGATCTCAATATGATCCCGGTGCTGCGTGACCCCAATCGTGCCAACGGGGCGGCGGTATTCTATTTCCCTGGTTGTGGCTCAGAGCGGCTTTTTTCGCAGGTAGGGATGGCAACGGTCGCTGCACTCTATGATTTGGGGCTCAATGTGGTGTTGCCGCCAGGCTATTTGTGTTGCGGTTATCCCAGCACGGCGAATGGGGATGCTGAGCAGGGAACCAAGATTAGCTACGACAATCGGGTGCTGTTTCATCGCATGCGCAACGCACTGTCTTATCTGGACTTTGAGGCGGTGGTGGTGTCATGCGGCACCTGCTTTGACCAGTTGGAGAAATATCAGCTTGAGCAGGTATTCCCTGATGCGCCATTGATTGATATTCACGAGTTTTTGATGGAGCGCGGGGTGGCGGTCGATCAAGCCAGCGGCAAGCGTTACCTCTATCATGAACCCTGCCACACGCCGATGAAACGCTATGGTAGCGGGGCAGTGGTGGCGAAGCTGCTGGATGCGGAAGCGGTAGCCTCGCCGGATTGCTGTGGTGAGGCTGGGACAATGGCGGTCGCCAGCCCGGAGATCGCGGGCAAGATCCGCGCCCGCAAGGAGGAGACTTTAGCGCAAGTGGCGCGTGCTGGTGACACCATCCTCACCTCCTGCCCATCCTGCCTGCAGGGATTATCCCGCCTTGAGCAGAGCGCCGGGGTGAAGGCCGATTATCTGGTGGTTGAGCTAATGCGCCAGCGCAAAGGCGATGATTGGCAGGCGCAGCTTCAAACCCAACTCAAACAACACGGAGTAGAGTGGGTGTTGATGTAAGGGTGATCTCCCTCGCCCTGAAACTGAGTCTTTCTTCACTCCTTCCCCCTCCTAGAGGGGGTGGATCCGTTAGCGCTATTTTCTGATAGGGTGCGGAGTTGTTCCCCCCAAATGTAACTACTCAGTACCCATTGAAAACATCCCGTAACTGCTCAGATCGCTTCCGGTTGTTCTGATAGCAAGGCGAAAAAGCGGAGTTTACTACTGTAAATGCGCATTTTTCAACGCCGCTATCGGGAAAACCGGGAGTGAGCTGAGTAGTTACCCCCAAACAAAAGATGACCATCTTCTAGGAGACCACTGTATCAGCCATGTTTAGAACAATCATCGTCCTCACCAACGGAGCGGGCTTCATTCCCCAAGTTGCAGCATCTCCCACTCCCCCTTTCCCGAATCGGTTCCCGAAATGAAAGGCATCATCCTCGCCGGTGGCTCCGGCACGCGTCTGTATCCACTTACCCTTGCCGTCAGCAAGCAACTGATGCCGATCTACGATAAGCCGATGATCTATTACCCCCTCACTACGCTGATGCTGGCGGGCATTCGCGAGATTCTGCTGATATCGACACCCCACGATCTTCCCCTGTTTCGTCGGCTGCTGGGCAATGGCTCGCAGTGGGGCTTACGGCTCTCCTATGCCGAGCAGCCGAGCCCCGATGGCCTAGCGCAGGCATTCACGATCGGGCGTGACTTTATCGGCGGGGAGTCCTGTGCCTTGATTTTAGGCGATAATATCTTCTTCGGCCAAGGCCTCCCCACCCAACTGCGTCAGGCAGCGGCACAAACGCAGGGTGCGACCGTGTTCGCTTACCATGTCCATGATCCACAGCGCTATGGCGTGGTCGAATTTGATGATGCTGGTAGTGCGATTTCGATTGAGGAGAAACCCGCACATCCGAAGTCCAACTATGCCGTGACCGGGCTCTATCTGTATGATAATAGGGTGGTTGATATCGCCGCTGACCTCAAACCTTCCGCGCGTGGTGAATTGGAAATTACCGATGTGAACCGGCAATACCTTGCGCAGGGCGAGCTGCGGGTAGAGCGAATGGGTCGTGGCATGGCGTGGCTCGATACGGGGACGCATGAATCGTTGCTGGAGGCGGCGCAATTTGTTGAGGTGATTGAAAAGCGGCAGGGGTTCAATATCTCCTGTCCCGAGGAGATCGCCTGGAAGATGCACTATATTGATGATGGCCAGTTGGCAGCACTGGCTGAACCGATGCGCAAGAATGGTTACGGCCAATACCTGTTGCGTCAGTTGGCGGATAACCAATGACTTACCGTAACTACTCAGCTCACTTCCGGTTTTCCTGATAGCGGCGTTGAAAAATGCTCATTGACAGTAGTAAACTCCGCTTTTTCGCCTTGCTATCAGGAAAACCGGAAGCAATCTGAGCAGTTACAGCCATTTTTGGGTAGGGTGCTGAGTAGTTACGAATTACCGTAATGAGGAGGAGCCTACCGTATGGAGCATGTGTTGAAGCAATGCGTTGAATGTATTCGTCATGCGCTGCCCGAAGTTGCGGTTGTTTATCTGTTTGGCTCGGCAGCTTCAGGTCAGATGCATGCAAATAGCGACATTGATTTGGCGGTGTA
>JAUZRF010000019.1 GCA_030950645.1 Mariprofundales bacterium | reverse complement strand
GTTATATTTATTAACATGTGTAATGTAACCTGATCCTGAATTTGGCGACACATAAGGGCTGTGGATTCTATCTTCAATATAGCTAGAAATTGTGCTTTTCGGCTGTGATGTGTGTATTTCCGTTAAGTTTTGTTCACCTGTCATCATACCTCCAAGAAGCATTGAGGATGCGTTTGCCTGGGGGCATAGATCTACAACCAACACTCTCTTTTGTGGATTCTGTCTGGCATATTCCGATGCCAATTGAAAGGTCAAGTAGCTCTTGCCAACTCCGCCTTTGTTGTTCCATATCGCATAAATTGGCATATATTGCTCCCTAAGGCACCTAAATAAATAACTCATCGGTTTTCACTTGTCTTTTTGCTTGCTTTCTTCGTTGTAAAAAGCCTTATATAACAGTGCTATATGCCGCTTTTTCGCCTTGAAACCAAACAAAAATACAGCGCGTAAACCAACGATTTATTTATTTACGATGCCTAAGTAGTGACTATTCTCACACGGTCGAACCATGATAACATATTGATTATTTTAAATTATGGTGATAGTTGACTAAATACACTTGTAACTACTCAGCACCCTACCAAAAAATGGCTGTAACTCCTTAGATTGCTTTTTATTTTTCTGATAGCAAGGCGAAAAAGCGGAGTTTACTACCGTAAATGAGCATTTTTCAACGCCGCTATCAGGAAAACCGGGAGTGAGCTGAGTAGTTACACTTAATGAATCATTATCGCCCTCAAGCTTATCTTTTGGCTCCGTTTCCTTGTCTTAAGCTCTCGCCCCGTCAGTACTGACAGCTGATCAATCCAGATTTTTGACCCAAAAGGTCTTCCCGTTGTTTCCGATTGACGAAGCCTTTTGAACGCCGCCGAAGAAATATTCTCTTGAGCAAGAAACCCAGCAAAGTCTCCATAGCGATCAAGTACAGGAGAAACTTTCACCAATTTGCTATCCTGTCCCGACAGATGACTGCCAACACTTGACCAGCGCCAATCTGCAAATGTACAACGCAATCCATCTTCATCCGAAGGTGCGATAATGATATGGACATGGTTGGCCATCAAACAATAACACCAAATCTCTGCTTCGGGTTTTCGTGCTGCCTATCAATCAACCGGTACCGTAAAGGTGGCGCCTCAATCTCACGATAACCGCCATGACCCCATTTTGGATTTGTCTTGGTGCGACTAAGGATTCGGATAGACAATCTTTGCTCTTCCTGCATCCTTCGCAATTTCAATTGCTATCATCTTTTGGGAAGGTTTATCTGCGGGCCAATTGGATACATTCGCATGGTTGGGATTATCCGAAACTGGATCAGCGTTCACATTTCGTTCACATTTAGGCTATACTTAGTAAAATCAGTGGCGACCACATCCGCGCGGCCATACAGTGTTTTCTCGGTTTGGTGTGCAATATCTTGGCCAATTTTCCATATCTGCGACTCACCCAAGCCCAAATGTCTGGTCACTGAAAGATCAGATCGTGGATAAGGGATAAACGCATCTGGCTTTATCGAATTCGATCCATCCTTTCGAATATATCTTTGATGTAAGAGATACCGCGCAAGCCATTCATTGCCTGGTACATCTGTTGGTAATTTCACCCTGTGCTACCCAAGGATCTTACGAACAAGATCCAAAACAGATTCAGGAACAACTCCAGAGAAAGGTTCGCTTCCATATCGCTTGCTGGCGCCAAGCAACGAAGCGTAATGCAATTCCCCCGTTGGGCTTACACTAACAGAAAGCATCAGAGTCGGCGCGCGATACCATTCCAAGGTTACTTGCCCATCCGGCTCAGCTCCTATTGTCGGAGCTTCACACCCCAAAGGCAGGGATTCAAGGAACTGTTTGGCCAATGAAACACTTAAAGGGTCAACAGGAACAGCATTATAGCCATCCCATCCCGACATCTCGCACTCTTCCTCAATGGCAGCCAAATCAGCATATGCCTCCGACAACCCCGGATTTAGGCTTGCTGATTCCTGGAGATGATTCCAGCTATTCTTTAGTGTCCTGTCTATAAACTGAGCAGCAGCACTTACACTAGATGTAAGGCGTATATTCACTATAGCTGACGGACTTGGAGCTAAGGCAAACATTATTGTACCTCCCCTTTTACTTTTTCAGTAATACTGCTGAAGAAAAATTTATTTTTTAACCAGCGCATTTCACGAAGATACGGCAAGTCTTCCAATTTATTCGCATCAATAGGCTGGGTGGTAAAGACATCAATATCCAAGATAAGCCATGTTCCCGCCATCTCTTGAACGGTCTTGACCACATCCACCCTATAAGGATGTTCAGGAATTTGGAATGAATCCTGATGTAGAAAAGATACGAATGGGAAATCTATTGCTGCCGGAGCTTGAGGCGCAGCGGTCAAATAATCATCCAACTCAATTGGGTGTTGAGGCGCTCGGATACGATTTATAAAACGAATCCCCAAGCGATCTACCTGTTCAGGTTTGGCAATAGACTGATGGCATCGCCATAACCGCATGGCTTCCTTACAAAATATATCCCAATTCTCATAGGGCTGTAGCCTGCTGAATGTAAAGCCGTCCCGGTAAAATTGTGCCACCTGCAATTTATCTTCTGTTTCACAACGCAACCCTCTCCACCCAAGGTCGCGAACAGCTTGCTCCGGCCTTTGCCCAGCCGTCACCTTTAACTCGTGTTGCATCATTTTCAAGGACTGAACATCTGGATAATCTGACAGTTCTTTCTTGATCTTTTCAGAAACGGGGTTTTCTTCCCATGGAATGCCAGCTTGTGTTCGAACCTCAACAATAGCTTCTACAATCGGCGCATGAATCAGATGTGGAAATTGCTCATCGAGATTTAGAAAAGTGGGGTCAGGTCTTGATTGGTGGATTTTCATCTCCCTTCTCGTTACGGTGATAGTTTACTAACGACTCAGATCACTCTCGGTTTTCCCGATAGCGGCGTTAAAAAATGCTCAGATCGCTTCTCGTTCCCACGCTCCTGCGTGGGAATGCATAGCATACTCACATGCTGCCTTAACCCCCGTATGTGTTCCCACGCTGGAGCATGGGAACAAGAAATGGCAAGGCGGAAAAACGGGGTTTTCCCGATAGCGGCGTTGAAAAGTAAGAAGCAATCTGAGTAGTTACAATAATGGTAAAGAAGGAGAATCATCATGAGTGATGAAGCTGATCAAAATGGTGGTGCAGCACCGCAAATGCAGATGCAGATGCCGCCAGAAATTCAACGCGGGGTGTATGCCAATCAAGCCTACATTTCACATACTCAGGAGGAGTTTATCGTCGATTTTATTTTGGCGACCCCTCCGGTCGGGATCGTGAATGCACGGGTGGTATTATCCCCTACCCATGCTCAGCGGCTGTTGGCTACGCTACACGAGGGGATTCAAAAATATGAAGCGCAGTTTGGTGCCATTGGGCAGATTTCGCAGGAGATCCCGCAGGGAACGGTGCGCCATTAACATTCTTTCTGGTGGCTTGGCACTGTTGCGTGGGGTTAAGATGTTGCTGCTTGAACCCTCGCTGCGCTCGGTGCTGTGGCGGATGTTGGGGTTGCTGGCATTGACGATGTTGCTGGTGTCGGGAGGCGTGTTCTGGCTGGCTGATAGCTTGGCGCAGCAGTGGGTTCCGGTTGGCGATGCGTGGTACTGGCAACTGCTTGGCTGGCTAGCATGGCTGGTGGCGCTGCTGTTGAGTATGTTCGCTGGCGCGATTGCCTATGTTACGCTGGGCTCGGCGGCGGTAGCACCGTGGCTGGAGCTGTTGGCTGAGAGGGTCGCGGAGCTACGGGGTGAGGAGCTTCCCGCCTGCCCGTTGGGTTGGCTGGGGATCTGTGGTCAGAGCCTTGCGAATGCGCTACGCCCACTGCTTAGCCTAATGGTCGCAGGAGTGATTGCTTTGCTATTGTGGTGGATTCCGGTGGTTGGGCAGGTGGCCGCAACCATCATTTGGGGCTTTGCCTCACTGCGCTACCTCTGTCTGTCATTGATGGATACACAAGCCTCGCGCGCTGGGCTGGACTATGGTGAGCGGCTGGCGGAGTGGAGGGCGCACCGTGGCTTTTGGCTTGCTTTTGGTGGGGTAGCGATGGTGGTGTTGATGGTTCCGCTGCTCAATCTATTGCTCCTGCCCGCAGCCGTGGTGGGGCTGGCTGGGTCTGCGTTCGCCCAGTCTTGATTGATAATTACTCAGCTCACTCCCAGTTTTTCCGATAGCGGCGTTGAAAAATGCGTAACTGCTCAGCTCACTTCCGGTTTTCCCGATAGCGGCGTTGAAAAATGCTCATTTACAGTAGTAAACTCCGCTTTTTTGCCTTGCTATCAGGAAAACCGGAAGCAATCTGAGCAGTTACAACAATGCTCATTGACAGTAGTAAACTTCGCTTTTGCGGGCGCGTTCTTGCCATGATTCCGCCAACTTTGTACCTTTCGCCGCGCTTGAAGTGAATGCTGCCTTGGTGTTGTTGTTCGTATGCCATTGATTTTAAGCAGTATTCACCCAATATTGGCTCGTAGCTCAGGGGTAGAGCACCACCTTGACATGGTGGGGGTCGGCGGTTCGACACCGCCAGAGCCAACCCTCTCTTGCCCTCGTGAGGATCTTTTCGCTAGCACCGGGACTGTATACGTCAGGACCGGTAACTACTCAGCTCACTCCCGGTTTTCCTGATAGCGGCGTTGAACAATGCTCATTTACAGTAGTAAACTCCGCTTTTTCGCCTTGCTATCAGAAAAACCGGAAGCAATCTGAGCAGTTACAACCATTTTTTTTGGTAGGGTGCTGAGTAGTTACCATACTTCTAGCGAGGGAAATTTATGAATATTCATTTACCGGATGGCTCTGTGCGCAGCTTGGATGCTGGTGCTACCGCTTTTGATCTTGCGGCCGCCATCGGCGAGGGGCTGGCGCGTGCGGTGGTTGCCGCTCGGATCAACGGTGGCACGGCGTGCGATCTCACTACCCCACTGA
>JAUZRF010000018.1 GCA_030950645.1 Mariprofundales bacterium | reverse complement strand
TCTTTTGTACATGAGGATGAGAATTCAGAAGATGAACATGCAGTGGCTGTGTATGCTGGTATGCAAGTTGATGGTTGTCGAATTGGCTATGTGATGCGAGGACTAAACAAGCAATTTATTGCATGGATGATGGAAGGGCATGTACAAGGGCACATCGTTCGTATTAATGGTACGCAAGAGCGACCGATTATACTTATTTTGACAGGGTTTTCTTGTGCATCTCAGAAGCTTTCTTACTCTTAAAGAGGACTACAGATGAGCGGATTCGTGCCTGCTACTAACATGCTGTAGTTAAATATCTTAGTGGTGAGCGGCTGAAAAATACAAGCTTGTGTGAGAGGTTTGCTATTGAAAGCAAGAATGCCGCGCAAACCTCTCAAGTGATTAAAGCTGCATTGGAGAATGAGTGCATCAAAGTTGCTGATGCTGCTTATGTTGGGTTAGTCGTAATAGTATGACGAATGCCACGCTGAGAAAACGATTTGGGATAGTGGACAAGAACTATCCAATGGCATCTCGGATTATTAAAGACGCGTTAGTAGCAAAACTGATTAAGGCGGTCGATTCAACAGGGCAATCTAAACAGTATGCCCCTTGCTGGACTTAGCCCATGTACCGGGGATGTAACTGCGTGCACAGGGCAGCTTTAGAAAACCATCATGACTGGGAGTGTTTATGGCATCTGATTTAACGACATCGCCAGTAGATCGGCAGAATATACTGAATAATCAGTTCGCAGTAACCGAGACTCAGAGCGCTGCCCAAATTCAAGGTATTCATTTTGAAGGGGCAGTTCGGCTGGTTAAAGAACAAGTCGCCGATTTTTTTGAAGTCGATGTGCGAACTGTGGAGCGCTATCTTGCCAAATATAGTGATGAACTGGGGCGAAATGGTTACGAAGTCATCAAAGGTAAACGCCTCAAATTATTCAAATAATTTGTTTCTGGGCAGATTTCTTCCGGTTTTCCTGATAGCAAGGCGAAAAAGCGGAGTTTACTCCTGTAAATGCGCATTTTTCAACGCTGCTATCAGGAAAACCGGAAGCAATCTGAGTAGTTACATTCCTATCAATAGCTGCGTTGCGTGTGATGTAACAGATGGAGCCCAGAATCGGCTTGCGCACACATTGATGAGCAGTCGTAAATCAGCCGTAAATGAAGCGATATTTCCCGTGCTTTTCGGCGGGTGGTTGTCATGGGGCGGATGGTTCCTATCATCCGCCTGACTTTCAAAGGTGCGCCACTAGCCACCTGATGTTACGGAGATGGAGAGCGCATGTATATTGCTATTCCTGCTGAAATCACGCCACGCGAGACGCGGGTGGCGGCGACGCCAGAGACGGTAAAGAAGCTGATTGCAGCTGGCCATGAGGTCACTGTGCAGCAGTCGGCCGGAGTCTGTGCGATGATCAGTGATGCCGACTATGTGGCGGCTGGTGCTACGATTGCTGCGGATGCCAGTGCCACTTCGTTGCACGCTGATATGGTGCTCAAAGTGCGCGCGCCATTGATTGAAGAGCTCCCAACTCTGCGTCAGGGCGCGGTGGTTGTGGCCATATTTTCTCCATTTACTAATCCCAATTTACTATCGTATCGTGATGAGAACCTTACCTGTTTGGCGCTGGAGTTGGTGCCGCGGATCTCACGCGCGCAGAGCATGGATGTGTTGTCATCGCAGGCCAATATTGCTGGATACAAGTCGGTATTGATGGCGCAAGCGTACTATGCGCGTTTTATGCCGATGTTGATGACCGCAGCGGGCACGGTGCAACCGGCAAAGGTGCTGGTGTTGGGCGCTGGAGTGGCTGGTTTGCAGGCGATTGCTACGGCGAAGCGTCTTGGCGCGAGGGTGGAGGCGTTTGATGTGCGCGCGGCGGCGCGGGAACAGGTGGAGAGCTTGGGTGCTCGCTTTGTCGAGGTGGCCTCCGATGAGGATGCCGAGGATGCGGGTGGATATGCCAAGGAGATGAGCGCGGATTACCAGCAGCGGCAGAGTGCGTTGGTGGCGGAGCGCGCGATCGCCTCCGATATCGTCATTACCACCGCGTTGATTCCTGGTCGGCCGGCACCGATACTGATCCAGTCTGCGGTGGTGGAGCAGATGCGCATGGGCAGTGTGATTGTTGATCTGGCCGCCGAGATGGGGGGGAACTGTGCTCTGACGGAAAAAGATGCGGTGGTGGTTCGTCATGGCGTAACCATTATCGGCGATAGCAATATTCCTGCTCAGATGGCGGCCGATGCCAGTCATCTCTATGCGCGCAATGTGTTGAATTTCATTCAGCTTCTAGTGCATTCTGAGGATGCTACGCTTAAGGTGGATGCGGCGGATGAAATCATCGCCGCCACAATGCTGTGCCACGAGGGTGATTTTCTACAGCCGAAATTCCTTACAAATTCTACCAAGGAGGATGTGTAGATGACCTCCATGGCCGAAACCATCACGCAAACGGTTGGCGCGCATGCTGCCGTCGACCCATTTATCTTTTCGTTTACTGTTTTCGTGCTGGCTGTGTTAGTTGGTTACCATGTGGTGTGGAATGTGACACCCGCATTGCATACGCCGTTGATGAGTCTGACCAACGCCATATCGAGTATTATTATCGTTGGCGCGATTCTGGCGGCGGCACCATTGGATATGAATACTCCCACCGTGCTGGGTTTGGTGGCGGTAGGTCTGGCCGGAGTCAATATCTTTGGCGGCTTTCTGGTTACCCGGCGGATGCTCGCGATGTTTCGTAAGCGCGACGGAGGCAAGTAGATGCTCTCTATCAATGTGGTGGCACTGGCCTATCTGATCGCCTCAGTATTCATTATTCTGGCGCTTAAAGGGCTCTCGTCTCCTGAATCGGCGCGGCGCGGTAACCTGTTGGGCATGGTGGGCATGGCATTGGCGATTGGCGTCACCTTGCAGCTGGACGAGGTTCGCAACTATGGCTGGATATTTGCCGCCCTTGCCGTCGGTGGTGTGATTGGAGGCGTGGTGGCGCGGCGCATCTCGATGACCGCCATGCCGCAGCTGATTGCGTTTATGCACTCCCTAGTTGGTTTGGCTGCGGTGTTGATCGCGATCTCGGCCATGCTCAACCCTGAGGGGTATGGTATTGCCGATGCTGCGGGAGGCTTGCCGGTCGCTAACCGTATTGAGCTGTTTTTAGGCAGCTTTATTGGCATGATTACCTTCTCCGCCTCACTGATTGCTTTTGGCAAGTTGCAGGGGATGATCTCTGGGAGACCCTTGGTGTTTGCTGGTCAGCACCCGCTCAACCTGATGCTCGGTGCGGTGATGATCGGCGCGGGGTTGTTCTTTTGTAGTAGTGGAGCGGGCGCGCCGTTCTTCCTCATGCTAGCGATTGCGCTGGTGCTTGGCGTGCTGTTGATCGTTCCGATTGGTGGCGCAGACATGCCGGTGATTGTCTCAATGCTCAACTCGTATTCGGGCTGGGCAGCGGCAGGAATTGGTTTCACCTTGAACAATACCATGCTCATTATCGCCGGTGCGTTGGTTGGCTCTTCCGGTGCGATTCTCTCCTATATCATGTGTAAGGCGATGAACCGCTCGCTGATTCATGTGTTGCTCGGTGGCTTTGGTGGTGATGCGCCAGCGGCGGCTGGTGCCAAATCGGCGGTTGATCGTCCGGTCAAGGCTGGCTCGGCGGAGGATGCGGCATTCCTGCTCAAAAATGCACGAAGTGTGCTGGTTGTGCCCGGTTATGGCTTGGCGGTGGCGCGTGCCCAGCATGCCTTGAAGGAGATGGTGGATCTGCTGCTGAAGCAGGGGGTGAAGGTGCGTTTTGCTATTCACCCCGTGGCGGGACGGATGCCGGGTCATATGAATGTATTACTGGCAGAGGCCGATGTACCCTATGATCTGGTACATGAGATGGATGAGATCAACTCCGAATTTGCCGATACCGATGTGGCGCTGGTGATCGGTGCCAACGATGTCACCAATCCGGCGGCCAAAACCGATCCGACTAGCCCAATTTACGGCATGCCGGTGCTCGATGTGGATCGGGCGCAGCATCTGCTTTTTATTAAACGCTCATTGTCTCCAGGCTACGCTGGATTGGATAATGATCTCTTCTATCGTGACAACACCATGATGATTTTTTCAGATGCCAAGAAGGCGTGCGAGTTGCTGGTGCAGGCGCTGGATTAAGATGGTTCGTCGAGATCTCATTGATGATGGAGGCTGGCAATGCGCTATGTAATTCTTGATACGGAAACCACAGGTCTGTCGGCCCAGCAGGGCGACAAGATGGTGGAGATTGGCGCGATTGAAATGGTTGACCGCCAGGTGAAACCGAACCATTTTCACCATTATATCAACCCTCAGCGTGATATTCCCGAGCAGGTGGTGCGCATTCACGGCATCGATAATGCGAAAGTGGCTGATGCCCCTACCTTTAACGACATCGCTGACGATTTTCTGGCATTTATCGAAGGCGCTACGCTGGTGATTCACAACGCCTCGTTCGATCTCAGTTTTATTATGCATGGGTTGGCGGAGTTGGGGAAGCCCTCGATTGGCGAGGTGCAGGTGGTGGACACCTTAGAGATGGCGCGCAAGCGTTTTCCTGGCCGTAAGAATAGTCTGGATGCCTTGTGTGATCGTTTTGAGATTGCGCGCGGTCACCGCTCCCTGCATGGCGCGTTGCTCGATTCGGAGTTGTTGGCCGAGGTCTATCTTGCCTTGACGGGAGGTCGCCAGTTCTCGTTGCAGATGGACAACCCCGCGCGCAAGGCTTCGAGTTTTGTCCGTTTGGCCGGAGTGCGCTCGCAACAGCGTGAGCGGATAGAGACTGCGGCGATTACCCAACGCGCGGCACCGCCAATCGCAGAGGGTGAGCAGCAGGCGCATCTGTCGATGCTGGAGCGGATTATGCAGGAGAGTGGCGGCAGCCTCATTTGGCAGCAACCAAGTGTGGATGGGGCTGGCGCATGATGTTGCCGAGCCCTATTTTGATGGTCTGTTCTGGCAATATCTGTCGCAGTCCGTTTGCCGAATTTTACCTGCGCTCTCGCCTACAGCAGGCGGGGGAGTTTGCCGAGGTGTTTAGTCGAGGAATCTTGGATATGCATAGCCGGTCGGTGCCCGATACCGGTATTGCCGTGGCAGCGGACATGGGTGTGGATCTCGCGCCTCACCGCGCAACCAAGTTGGAAGGAAGTGATCTTGATCGGGCGGCATTGGTGATGATCATGGAGCAGCAGCACCGCCAATATCTGGCGCAGATGCGCCCAGCGGCGATTGGGAAGATTTTCTACCTTAGTCAGCCGACGGGCGGTGCGGAGATTCCCGATCCGATGGGGAAATCGGACGAAGATTTTCGCGATTCCTATCGGGTGATTGTTGAGAATATTGATGGCTGGCTGAAGCGTTTTGGAGTGACAACATGAGTTTATTGGATTATCTTTTGATTACGGTGGTGGGGCTGTCGATGGTGCTCTCCTTGTGGCGGGGCTTTGTTCGTGAGGTGATTTCGTTGATCGGTTTGGTCGCGGCTTTTTTTGTTGCCAGCCGAGTATCCGGACAGGCGGGAGATTTCCTTGGCAAGTGGATCACCAATGGCACGATGGCGGATATTGCAGGCTTTGTGCTGATCTATCTGCTGGTGATGATCTCGGTGGGAATTGTGGGCTATTTTGTCTGTAAGTTGGTGGATGCGGCCGATTTAACCGCAACGGATCGCACCTTGGGGATGATCTTCGGCTTTGCCCGTGGCGGGCTGCTGGTGGCACTGGGCTTTCTTATCTTTACCTCGTATGCCTCGGCCAATCAGGCGTGGTTGAAAACGAGTGTGTTGGCACCCTATGGTATTCAAGCGGGAGCTTGGTTGGGGAAGACGATTCCCGAAGGGTATCCATTTTCCCGTCAGGGGGCTGGTGGCAAGCGTTTCTCCATGCCTTCAAACATTCCTGCGGCTGATCGCATCTCCCAGCGGGATAAACAGAGCCTGCAATCGATTCTTCAGCGGCAGTTACAGTAGCGGAGCGATATGATGGTAACAGCGAGTGAAATCCCCGATGACCATTTCCATGACGAGTGCGGTGTTTTCGGGGTCTTTGGCCATGCGGAGGCTGCCAATCAGGCTTACCTCGGGCTTTATGCCCAACAGCATCGGGGTCAGGAGTCGGCTGGGATTGTGACCACGGATGGTGAACATTTCCATAGCCATCGCGGCATGGGTTTGGTTGGTGATGTGTTTGATCCATCGGATATTACTCG
Source organism: Mariprofundales bacterium (assembly GCA_030950645.1). Lineage (GTDB taxonomy): Bacteria > Pseudomonadota > Zetaproteobacteria > Mariprofundales > J009 > JAUZRF01. Next base: position 4,581 of record JAUZRF010000018.1, on the reverse strand, counting down.
CCTTGATGGATGCAGTGGTATTGGTCATGTGCGCTACTCGACCAGTGGTGAATCCGGGATACGCAACTGCCAGCCTTTTAGCTATCAGTATGCCCATGGCGGCATCGCGATGTGCCACAACGGAAATATTGTCAATGCGATAGCTTTGCGGCACGAATTGGAGCAGTCGGGCTCGATTTTTCAATCCACTTCGGATACCGAGGTGCTGATTCATCTGGTGGCGCGCAGTCAGGGCAAGACCACCGAGGAGCGTTTGGCTGAGGCGGTGCTCCGGTTGTCGGGTGGATTCTCCTTGCTGGTGTTGACGGAGACCAAGCTGATTGCGTTGCGCGATCGACATGGTCTGCGCCCGCTATCGATTGGCCGTCTGGGAGATAGCTGGGTGGTCTCCTCGGAGACCTGTGCCTTTGATCTGATTGGCGCGAAGCTGGTGCGGGATGTCAATCCGGGCGAGATGGTGGTGATTGATGCGGAGGGGCTGCATAGCCACCAGCTACTGCCCGCGAACGATCGCCGTTTTTGTGTCTTTGAATACATCTATTTTGCGCGGCCAGACTCGACGATTGCCGATATTAATGTGTATGAGGCGCGGTATGCCATTGGTGTTGAATTGGCGCGCGAGGCGGCGGTGGATGCCGATTTTATTATGCCAGTACCCGATTCCGGCGTGCCGCCAGCGATGGGTTTTGCCACCGAAACCGGCATGCCGCTCAAGTTGGGGCTGATTCGTAACCATTATGTCGGACGCACCTTTATTGAGCCCAAGCAGTCGATTCGTAACTTTGGCGTGAAGCTTAAGCTGAATGCCAACCGCAAGCTGATTGATGGCAAGCGGGTGGTGCTGGTGGATGATTCGATTGTGCGAGGAACTACCAGTCGCAAGATTGTCGAGATGGTGCGTGCCGCCGGCGCGATCGAGGTGCACCTGCGGATCTCCAGTCCGCCGATTCGGAACGCTTGCTTTTACGGTATTGATACTCCCGCCGATGCGGAGTTGATGGCCAATCAGATGGATATCGAGCAGATGCGGCAGGCGATTGGGGCCGATTCGCTGGCCTTTGTTTCCCTCGAAGGGCTGTATCGTGCGGTGGCGAAGCCGCGCGGTGAACACTGCGATGCCTGTTTTACTGGCGATTATCCGGTGCCGATTGCGCCTTCGCCCTCACCCCAGCTTTCGCTATTGCACTATTTTAGTCGCCAACCTCGCTAGCGAGGTTGGACGATGAGCGGAGGCGACTTATGGGTGTGCCTTGGTGGTACGGTGGCGACTGCGCTGAAGGATGAGCGCACGAAGCATTGCCAGGTTTTTTTCTGCGGCAGTAAAGCCGGGGTAGCTCACTAGCGCCATCTGTAGCGTCGCTTCGGCGGCAATATATTTCCCAGACAACATGTAGGACACTCCTAGCAGATTCAATGCTGGGGGGTTGTAGGGATAGATATTTTCAAATGCAGTCAAGTACTTGATTACCTTGCCATATTGGCGGTGTTGATAGGCGCTCTGTGCCACCCCGAATAGTGCCCGAAAGTTGTCGGGATCGAGCCGATAGGCGGTGTTGTACTCTATGGCGGCGATGTTGGGTTGGCGCGCCAAGATCATGGCGCGGCCAACATGCCATTCAGAGAGAATCCACATGGTAGGCCAGGCCGATAGCGCAAGTGCAACAATCAGGCTGTTTCCCGCCCACAGGCGTGGCGCGATGCGGAATGCGATGGTGGTTTCATGGTTCTCAAACAGCTTGCCCCACCAGGCACCGCCATACAGCGCAAAAAGAAACATGCTGGCGGGGTTAAAGAATACATGGTTGAACATGGCATCGAAGATGGCCGATGTCAGCGCCATCAAACCGGCAGCCAGCCATCCATCCCACTGTTGTAGTACGCGGCGCAACAGTGCGAACCAAAACAGCAGCAGCAGGCCGATAAAAATCAGTGCCGCCGGCAGTCCGTTTTGGGTCGCAATTTGTAGAAATAGATTGTGCGGATTGGTGGTAAAAGTGCGCGGCGTGGAGAGCGGATCGCGAAAATCGGGGAATCGGTTGGAGTATGCTGGGTAGAGCCAGGCGAAGTTGCCGGTGCCGTGGCCGAGGAGTGGTCGATCCGCGATCATGGCGCTGGAGGAGGCATACATCGAGGTGCGGTCAAAACCGATCAGAGGGGTGAGTGTTCGCCACATCTGTTCCAGTGGAGGTTGGATTGCGCTCGAGGTTTTGGCGAGGGTCTTGGTCATATACTGCCCATTGTCGGTCGTGACCCGCCCCAGATCGCGGTAGTGGTAGGGGAGCAGGAGGTAGATGATGACTGCGGCGATCAGTACGCTGACAATGCGCAGGGTTGGCCAGATTAGCGCGTTTCTTTGGTTGGAGGAGGCATTTCGCTGACGCCATACGTGGGGGGTGGCAACCGCTACAAAGACAAGTACGGAGAGGGCGATGCCGCCCAGTGCGCCACGGCTTGACGCGATGAGCAGGATGGTAAAGAGGGTGCAGCTGGAGAACCAGTTGAAGATGCGTTCGCTGAGATTGTGGCGCGTGGCCAGCATCCAGAGCAGGGCGGGGAGTAGGATGATCAGGGCATCCCCAGTGAAGTTGACATGGCCGATGGGCGAGAACAGCACCGAGTAGTTGTAGCCGATCTTGCCGTAATCCATCACATAGTTCCACCAATAATGGCAGCTAAAGATGAATGCGCTAATGCAGGTGCTCCAGCAGAGAAAGTTCATCCATTGCGCAGTTTGGCGCACTGCCTGAATGGCAACCAGCCACAACAGGCCGTTGAATACCCAAAACCCGTAGCGAATCGCGCCTTCGACAGGGTTCACACCAATAAAGATGCCAATGGTGAGGATGATATACCATGTGAGCAGCAAGATGCCGCTGATGCCTAGGCGTATGCGGGGGCGTTGACGGCAGTGCCAGAGCCATGTCGCCAGCGCGATGGCTGAGAGCAGGCCATAGATGGTAAGTAGCGCCCATTTGGGCTCTTCATTCGGGGCGACAAATGGGAAGATGCGGATGTTGATCATGATTGGCAGCGCGGCTAAGGGAAGCAGCATCAACAGCCAATAGGAGCGTCCAAGAGAGATGGGTTGGGCAGGCATGATGGAATAGTATCGGTGACCAGTGAAAAACCAACGCGCGACACGCCAGTATGTTTTCGCTCTTGCAACCCAAACAAGCCGCGCTATTCTTCGCCGCCCTTGAAAAACTAGGAGCTGCAGATTATGGCGCTTACCGAACAGGAATTATCTAAATTTGACAAGCAGTTGCGTGATTGGCGAGCTGAGCTTTCCGTGGGTCAAAATGAAAACCTGCACCAACTTCACGAGCAGGAGCTGGCGGCCTTTCCGGATCCGACTGATCAAGCGACGATGGAGACGGATCGTAACTTTGAGTTGCGGATCAAGGATCGTGAGCGCAAGCTGATTAAGAAGATTGATCAGGCATTGGCACGCATTACAAGCGATTCGTTTGGTGTTTGTGAGAGCTGCGATGGAGCGATTCACCCGAAACGGTTGGAGGCAAGGCCGGTAACGACCCTCTGTATCGAGTGTAAAAATGCGCAAGAACAGGGTGAGCGCACCCACAATTAGCGTGTTTTTTCTTGCGTAAAGGGCGATATGACGCTAGAAATCGCGCCCTTTGATTTTTCCCCTCCCCTTAGCTTGCTTGGTGGATGGGTATGGAGTTTTAATAGATTATGAAGGCTGACATTCATCCTGAATACAATGTATCCAAAGTGACCTGCTCTTGTGGTAATAGCTTTGAGACGCGTTCAACCAAGGGCGATATCCATGTGGAGATCTGCTCAAGTTGTCATCCGTTTTATACCGGAAAACAAAAAATTGTTGATACCGAGGGTCGCGTGGAGCGCTTTTACAAGCGCTATGGCAAAAAGCCAGCTGCGGCTGCGGCGGAATAGAGGTAAATACGATGTATGCAATTGTTCGTACCGGTGGTAAGCAGTACCGGGTAGAGGAGGGTGATCAGCTTCGTGTGGCCACCCTAGATGGCGCAGTGGGCGATGCGATCACGCTTGAGGATGTGGTGGCATCTGGCGCTGGTAGCGAGCTGCTGTTCGGTGCGGCGGCCAGTGCTGTGTCGGTGAATGCGCGCATTACGGAGCATGGCCGCGGCAAGAAGGTGGTTGTCTTCAAGAAACGGCGGCGTAAAAACTACCGTCTGACCCAGGGTCATCGCCAAAACTATACCGCGATCACCATTACCGGCATCAATAGTTCTGATATTACTGACTGACAGGGGAAGCGAACCATGGCACATAAAAAGGCAGGCGGATCATCCCGCAACGGACGCGATTCGGAGTCCAAGCGCCTCGGCGTCAAGAAATATGGCGGTGAAGTGGTTCGCGCGGGCAATATATTGGTGCGCCAACGCGGCACTAAGATTCGCCCCGGGGACAATGTTGGCTGTGGTAAGGATTACACCCTGTTCTCACTGATCGACGGTAATGTCGAGTATTTTAAGAAAGCAGGACGCACCAGTGTACGGGTAGTGACTGGGCAGTAATTTAAGCAACTGCTGGTAACTACTCAGGTCACTCTCGGTTTTCCCGATAGCGGCGTTG
>JAUZRF010000017.1 GCA_030950645.1 Mariprofundales bacterium | reverse complement strand
CAGCTTCTACACGCCGGGAACAACCACCGGCAAGATGAGTCTGGTAGCCAGAGACATCTTTGGCAGCAGTGTGCCGCAAGTTCATTGGGGACAGGTGGCGGTCACCGCTGTAGATCCATACACTGGCACGGCAACCATGGGTGACATGTCACTTAGGGGCGATATTGGCTCTGTAGCGGGTGCTTCGGTTGGATTCACCTACTTGACCGGAAGCTATATCAAATCATCTAGTGGCATTCCTACCAACCTATTGGTATTTAGGTACAAAAATTCTGGTGGTGGTAGGCTCTTCATCTCCACTTCGGTTGGTCTGAGACGCGGCATCTATTTTACCACCGATATTAATAATAAAATGACCTCTATTGGTGATGTCTATATGTCTAAGGTGGATAGCGTGGCTCCGAGTGGCTTTACCGCAGGCGCGACACATGATGTAACTACGGCCAATATCAATCCCGGCATGCCGGGGATGACGAGGACAGCAGCATTGGGTCAGGGGCTTACCCCTTCGATTGCGGTGCCTGGTGGTATGTCAATTCCCATTGGTGTGAATGTTAAAGATGGTTATATTGATTCATCCGTTGTCACATCATTCCCTGAGCTGATGGTGTTTGAGGGCAGTATGTTTGTGATGAAAAAGGATGCCAACAATGACTTTGCTAATAATCAAGACCATTTGCGGGTAGTCGAATTCTTTGAGTCTGGTGCTATGCAGGGTGAGGAGATTATAGGAGGGACTGTGCCACATACCGCGCTGAAGATGCGCAATTTTCCAGGGAATTTCGTTGGCTTTGTCCATAAGCAGGGAGACCCCACTCCGGTATTTTCCGGTAAGCTGAATTTCTTGGCGCGGACAATGTATGCCAGTAGTTATGCGAGCTTCGCTAATGCCTATACCACCGGAAGCTTGACGATTACTGCACCCAGCACCACCACAGCTGGATCTGCTACCATGGTTGCTACGCCAGCCAGCACCACCGCTGCAACATCAACACTGACTGTGGATGTTCCAGCGTCAGGGGCACCAGGAGTCTACCATATTCATGGCGCGATAACCGGTGGTGGCTATATCGATATTGTCTGGCCGATTGGCGGCACCAAGGCGCTGTATGCGGTTAGCACTAACGCAACGGGTACCATCAAAGAAGTTGGTGAGGCATATCTGACTGAGTAGCGTTGATGTGTAGCCTTTTTAGCTAAGGCTTCGCCAACCATTAGAAAAGCCAGTGAGGGGTGACCCTCGCTGGCTTTTTTGCAATGGAGGCAATGATGATAACATGGATGGATCTAGTGACTCTACGAATACAACTGCGCCTGTTTTGAGACATTTCCCTTTTGATATCATCGCGCGTGACTCCGGAAGCTTTGCCCGTTGCGGGCGGTTGCAGTTGTCGCACGGGGTGGTGGAGACGCCGGTATTTATGCCGGTGGGCACCCAGGCAACGGTGAAGAGCATGACGCCGGCCGATCTGGTGGATGATATTGGTGCCGAGATCATCCTTGGTAACACCTACCACTTGATGCTGCGCCCCGGTGCGGATGTGATTCGCCAGTTGGGTGGGTTGCATCGTTTTATGGCTTGGGATCGGCCGATTTTGACCGATTCTGGTGGGTTTCAGGTGTGGTCACTGGGAAAATTGCGCCAGATTGGGCCTGATGGGGTGCGATTTCGCTCCCATATTGATGGTTCTGAGCTGTTTTTAGGGCCGAAGGAGAGCATGGCGATGCAGCAGACGCTGGGCAGTGATATTGTGATGGCCTTTGATGAGTGCACCTCCTATCCGGCGACGCGTGATCAGGCGGCGGAGTCGATGCAGATGTCGATGCGCTGGGCAGCCGATTGCCGCCATTTCCTGCCTCCGAACAAGCAGCAGGCGCTGTTTGGCATTGTGCAGGGCGGGGTGTATGATGATCTGCGGTTGGAGAGTTTGCAGCAGCTCGCGGAGTGCGAGATGGATGGCATTGCGATTGGTGGTCTATCGGTTGGTGAGCCATTGGAGGCGATGCTGGCGGTGCTTGATGGCTTAGCGCCGCATCTTCCGGTGGATCAGCCGCACTATGTGATGGGAGTGGGCACACCACAGGATCTGATTCGCGGCATTGATCGTGGTATTGATATGTTTGATTGCGTGATGCCGACGCGCAATGCACGCAACGGCACCCTGTTCACGGATCAGGGTAAACTCAATATTAAAAACGCCTGCCATCAGTGCGATGCGCAACCGATTATGGAGGATTGTAGCTGCTACACTTGTCGCAATTTTTCTCGCGCTTACCTGCGCCATCTCTACATGAGCAAAGAGATTCTCTCCTCGCGGTTGAATACTTTGCACAACCTTCACTACTATTGCGCGCTTATGCGCAGATCTCGGCATGCTATTGCTGCTGGAGATTGGCCGAAATTCCGCGATGCAGTATTGCAAGCGTATTGATTTAACTATACTTTCCGAGAGGTGTTTACGATGATTCGACAGATAACTGCGACCATGTTGCTGATGGTTGCTACGCCACAACTTGCGTTGGCAGATGGAATTTTGGGTGGTTTGTCGGGCGGAGGTGCGGGAGGATTGCTCTCGATGGCGCCACTGGTGTTGATTATGGCGATATTCTATTTCTTGCTTATTCGTCCCCAGCAGAAGCGCTTTAAGGCGCGCAAGACCATGATTGATGAGCTCAAGAAGGGAGACAAGGTGATTACTGCTGGTGGCATTTATGGCCAGGTGACGGATGTCAATAATGACCTGCTTAAAGTGGAATTGGCCGATGGTGTTCGGGTGCGGATTCAACGCGACACCATCACCGCGCTAGCCGACTGATTTATCTGACGGACTAAAATGGGATGGCTTCGCAAGAAGTCACCATCGCGCCTATGGATGGGTGCGTAAACCAACGCTTTGCAATGCAAGGTGTTGAGTAGTTATGCTTACTACTGTCAATGAGTATTTTTCAACGCCGCTATCAGGAAAATAAGGCGTGAGCTGAGTAGTTACAAAAGGAATAAAGATCAATTATGCACGGATTCGCGCGTTGGAAATATTGGATGATCGCTATTGTATTGCTGGTTTCAGTGATGGGATCATTGCCTAATGTGATGCCGGTACCGGGATGGTGGCCGAGCATGGTGAGCCACTCCCTCAATATGGGCTTGGATCTCAAGGGTGGCATTCATCTGGTGCTTGATGTCGATGTTGATAAGGCGGTGAGCCGCAGTGTCGAAGAGGATGTGAGTGTGGTGCGTCGTTTGTTGCGTGAGCATAAGATGCGCTACAAGCAGCTTGATGCGTCAGGGTTTACACTCACCGTTGCGCTGAAGCGTGCATCGGATGGCCCGGCTGCCGAGGAGTTGCTGGCGAAGGAGCTGCCTGCATACAACGCTTCGCGTACGGATGGCGTGTTGGTTCTGAAGGTGAAGCCAAAAGAGGCCGACGATATTCGTAAGTTGGCGGTTGATCAGGTGATTGAGGTGGTGCGCAATCGTGTGGATGCGTTGGGAACCACCGATCCGGTGATTGTGAAGCAGGGTACGCGCAGGGTGTTGGTGCAGATTCCCGGTTTTGAGGACTCGGCCCGTGCCAAGGCGCTGATTGGTCGTACTGCAGAGCTTGATTTCAAGTTGGTGGATGAAAAAGGAGATCTCGACAAGGCGCTCTCCAGTGGTCATGTGCCGCGGGGCGATGTGATTGTCTATGGCAAGAAGGAGATGCGGGGTGGCAAGGAGTTCGCACAACCCTATCTGCTCAAGAAGCGCACCGAGCTCTCCGGCAATGAGATCTCCGATGCCCGGGTCTCGATTGATTCCCGTTTCAATGAGTATGCGGTAACGCTGAAGTTTAATAACAAAGGGGCTCGCCGTTTTGATAGGCTGACGGCGGCGCATGTGAATGAACGCTTTGCCATTATTCTTGAGGGTGTGGTGCAGTCCGCGCCCGTGATTCGTGAGCGCATCTCTGGTGGCACTGCGCAGATTACCGGCAGCTTCTCGGCGGAGGAGTCGCGCGATTTGGCGATTGTGCTGCGTGCGGGGGCATTGCCTGCACCGGTTAAGGTGGTCGAGGAGCGCTCGATTGGTCCCAGCTTAGGGCAGGATTCGGTGAATCAGGGCGCAGAGTCAATTGTGATTGGCTTGATTTTAGTCCTGTTGTTTATGACGGTCTACTACCGCATGTTTGGTCTCATCGCCAATGTTGCCCTGATCTTCAATATGCTGTTGATTGTTGCGGCAATGAGTATGATCGGAGCAACCCTAACACTGCCTGGCATGGCGGGTATTGTTCTGACCATTGGCATGGCGGTGGATGCTAATGTGCTGATATTTGAGCGAATCCGTGAGGAGCTCCATCTTGGAAAGACGCCGATGGCCGCGATTGATGGCGGTTATGACAAGGCGCTATCTACCATTATCGATGCCAATATTACCACCTTGATCGCGGCGATTGTGCTGTTCCAATTCGGCACCGGTCCGGTGAAAGGCTTCGCAGTGACGCTCTCGGTTGGTATTCTGGCCTCAATGTTTACCGCGATTACGGTCACGCGCGCGATTGTCTCCCTGACGGTTACCAAACCAGGGCGCAAGATCAAAACGCTGAGTATTTAATATGAAGCGTAACTACTCAGATTACTTCCTGTTTTCCTGATAGCAAGGCGAAAAAGCGGAGTTTACTACTGTATAATGCGCATTTTTCAACGCCGCTATCGGGAAAACCGGAAGTAAGCTGAGTAGTTACCATGAAACAGAAGATTTATCGCACATCTAGGAGCTTGTATCCATGCAACTGATTCGTCCTGATATTAACATCAATTTTATTGGTCGGCGCAAGATGGCGTTCGCTATCTCTGGCCTGATGGTTTTAATCTCTCTTGGCCTATTGGCTACGCGCGGGCTCAACTTTGGCATTGATTTCACTGGCGGTACGCTGGTGGAGGTGCAGTTCAAGAAGGCGCCGGAGATTGCCGATGTGCGCAAGTCGATTACCCCTGCGGGTTTCAGTCAGGCGATCATCCAGCAGTTTGGTACACCTGATGAGATTCTGATCCGGGTGCAAAACAAGGCAGGTGTGAAATCATCGGCAATCAGCACCCAGATTCTCGGCGCATTGACCACCCATTTCGGTGCCGGTGCCGCAGAGATGCGGCGGGTGGAGTATGTTGGCCCTCAGGTAGGTAAAGAGCTTGCTCGTGCTGGCATCATGGCGCTGCTGGTCGCAATGTTGGCGATCCTGATTTATGTCACCTTCCGATTTCAGTTCCGTTTTGCGCTTGGTGCCGATGTGGCACTACTGCATGATGTAACCATTGTGCTTGGTCTATTCTCCCTTACCGGTAAAGAGTTTACCCTTCCTGTGGTGGCGGCTTTGCTTACGGTGATTGGCTATTCGCTCAATGATACTATTGTGGTGTTTGATCGCATCCGTGAAAATCTAGCGGCGAATCGTCGTCGCAAGCACCGGCAGGATGAGATGACCATTACCAACGACTCGGTGAACCAGACCCTGGCGCGCACCTTAATGACCTCCTTTACCACCTTGTTGGTGGTGTTTGCACTGTTTATATTTGGTGGCGAGGTGATTCACAACTTCGCGTTTGCTTTGATTGCAGGGATTGGGGTAGGAACCTACTCTTCAATCTTCGTTGCTAGTCCGATTATGCTCGCGTTGAAGGATACATTTAGTGGCGATGAGGCTGCGATCAAGGCGATGGAGGCGCGTCCCTGAGCGGAGTATCCTTTCAATCCGATGTCGGGATTGATCCCCGCAGCGGTATTCCACTGTTTCGGGGCTATGATGATGGTTTTTTCACCATCGGCACGGCACGGGTAGCGTCATCCTTAACCATTCATCACCATCAGCTTGAGGCACCATGGCCGTTGGCGTGCTTTGCTGAGTTAGCTATTGAACATCTGCAATGGCTGTGCGAGCAACCGCCGGAGATGTTGCTGCTCGGCAGTGGTCGAGTGACGGCATTTCCTAGTGAGGCAGTGATGGCTTGGCTGCACGAGTACCACATCCCGGTTGAAAGCATGGATAGCCGTGCCGCTGCCCGCACTTGGAATATACTCATGGGTGAAGGTCGAAACGCCTCGTGTGCCATGCTGCTTCCTGGAGTATAGGCTGGTGTCGGTTACGGTTTTTACAGAGGTGCTGAGCGTGACTGAAATCTTTTTTCCCCCTTGTTGCCTCCATGCCGTTTGAACTCTCCGTTGCTACCGAGTTCTCCGCCGCCCATTTTTTGCGTGGTTATGAAGGGGACTGCGCTCGCCTCCATGGCCATAACTGGCGGGTGCGCGTGTTTGTTCTTGCCAACGATCTCAATTCCATCGGTATTGCGATTGATTACAAACGGCTGAAGCAGGAGCTCAAGGCGGCGCTATCCGATTGGGACCATTACCACCTCAACGAGGTTCCCCCCTTTGATACCATCAATCCCTCCAGCGAAAATGTAGCGCGCGAGTTGTTTCATCGTATGACGGATCGGTTGCGGGGAGACGGGGTGGAGGTGAGTCGGGTTGAGATTGGCGAGACCTGCGCTACCTGTGTTGCATATTGGGAGAGCGAGGGTTCGAAGGAGTATTGATACCATGTCCAAACTGAAGAAAAAGGCTTACGAAGCTGAGATGTCACGACTACAGGTTGAATTGGTGAAGCTGCAGGAGTGGATTCGGGTGAAAGGGCTTAAGGTGGTGGTCATCTTTGAAGGGCGCGATGCGGCGGGGAAGGGCGGTTGTATTAAGCGTATTACCGAGAAACTGAATCCGAGGGTGTGCAAAGTGGCGGCGTTGCCGGCACCGACGGAGCGCGAGAAGACGCAGTGGTATTTTCAACGCTACGCCCCATATCTGCCTGCTGCGGGTGAGATGGTGCTGTTTGATCGCAGTTGGTACAACCGCGCCGGTGTAGAGCGGGTGATGGAGTTTTGTAGTGATGACGAATATGCGGACTTTATGCGTAGCTGCCCAGAGTTTGAGCGTATGCTGATTCGCTCGGGCATCATGGTGATCAAGTATTGGTTTTCAGTGAGCGATGAGGAGCAGGAGCGGCGTTTCCAGGCGCGACTCACCGACCCAACCAAGCGCTGGAAACTCAGTCCGATGGATCTGGAATCGCGCAACCGCTGGCAGGACTACTCCCGTTGTAAAGATGAGATGTTTTTTCATACCGATATTAAGCAGGCACCGTGGTTTGTGGTTGAGTCGGACGACAAAAAACAGGCTCGGCTGCACTGTATCCACCATCTGTTGTCACGGATTGATTATCAGGATCTGGTTCCTGCCATTACCGAGCTGCCACCGCGCCAGAAAGCGCGGCGGGGCTATGTCCGCCCTCCGATGAGCGAGCAGACCTTTGTGCCAGATTACTATAGTGAGCCCCAAATTTAAGACGGTTTGTAACTGCTTAGGTTACTTCCGGTTTTCCTGATGGCAAGGCGCATTTTTCAACGCCGCTATCGGGAAAACTGGGAGTGAGCTGAGTAGTTACTAGCAGTCTTGGCTATGGTGACCGATGGCGCTCATGATGTGTACCTAGCGGCCATTTTCAGCAACAGCGCCACGCATAGTTTTACCATCAATGGCAAGGCTCTCATCCTTTTTGCTATAGATCTCAGTCCAGCGCTGAAGCGCTGCATCCAAATCGTCAGGGTCGACACCAATCATGACATTTCGAATGATGCTCAAGCTGGGAGCAACCCGTTTCCCATTCTCTTTGCGGCAACGGAAGTTGACCAACGCTTTTTGACCTAGGCTGTTGGCCCAATCCGAAATGCCCTTATATCCTTTTGCCCCACATAGTGTTGCAGCCACCGCAATCGAGAGCACTGTCGGCAAACTGTGGCGACGCCCCTGTCCTCGGCGAGGGTCTGTCATGCCGATAAAAAAGTCGGGTAGTGCTTGCATATACCGGACTGGTAACATGATTTTGGTTCTCCCATATTGGTATTTTTTGTTAAGTATAGGTTGTGACATCAAGCGCTGTGCATCTCTCTGGAGCGAATAGGCGAATACCATTTTAGGTGATTCGTTGCCTTTGCTATAACTCCCTTGTATGCGCTTAAACCCTTTACTGTGACCAAGAAATTGCCAATTGGCTGCCTTGTATATCGTGCCCTTAAATCGGGATGGATCAACAAAGGTTTCCAGTAATAGCAGCGGATGATTAAAGGTGTTTTGCCAGTCAGCAGCCAATCTTCGCTGACATAATGAGAGGATTCGAGAAGCAACATTGGGGTAATGCCAATCAGGGAGAATTAAAAAACGGGTATTGTTTGTGACCAAGTGTAGACGGTCATACTGATGGCGGTAGCTCCAACCAATCCATTGATCACGAACTGCGCATTTGAGGGCTGGCGAAGAAAAACTTAGTAGTGCAATCCATTTACTGTGGAGTGTCGCTATATACCAAACGGTTTCACCAATCTTCGGCAATGCGCCCAGATAATGGTGTGTTTGCATAAGATTTTTGAAATCGCTTTCTTCACTGCGAGCTACCGGTCGAACAATAATCGATTGAAGGTTAGGCGTTTCTTGAGGAGCGTTTATTTGCATGGCCGAAGTATGCGAATGAATCCAAGAATTGTCCAGACATGTATGCTTTTACCTGATATGCTAAAAAGTTAAGCGTTAGAACGACTTGTCCGTGTCTTAAGCCTCCATTTCCACCGTGCCAACGCGCGAATCGGCAGCTACCTTGCCAACGCCTGCTCCACGCTACTTACCAACTCCGCTAAATCGATCGGTTTGGTGATGAATCCATCAAACCCTTCCCTCAAAACACGCTCACGCTCGCCAACCATGACCGATGCCGTGAGAGCCAACACCGGCACATGACGGGTAGCCGGATCCGCCTTGATACGCCGAGTCGCTTCAATGCCATCCATCACCGGCATGCGTAGATCCATCAAAACGAGATCAGGCACCCGCTCAATCATCCTATCCAACGCCTCTTGACCATTATTTGCATGCACGATCTCATGATCTTCCATCTCCAGAATCTCAGATGCCAATTCACGATTGGTCGGCACATCGTCCACCACCAAAATCAGTGCCATAGTTAACCCTCCTCCCCTGTATCCACTCCGCCAATGGCGGCAATCCGTTGTTCCAAAGTATCCATCATCTCCTGCGGCTGCATGCCAACACTATGGCAGAGCGACACCATGGCCACCTTGAAGCTGCCCACCTTATGCTGCTGACTCTGCAAACGAAAGCCCAATTTCTCACACACACGACCGGTGCCCTTGGCATCGATTCCAGTCAACAACACCACAAAGCGCTGCTCAGAAAGACGCACCGCGATATCACCTCCGCGCAGGGTGGAACGCACCTGCTCGCTCATGGCGTGCAACGCACTGTTCATTGCCCGCGTACCGTGCTGAGCACTGATACTACGGAAGTTGGTAATCTCCCACGCCACCAACGAAAACGGTTGCTGGTAGCGCTCAGCGCGATTGCACTCCTGCACTAGGCGCAGCCCTAGATAACGCCGATTATACATCCGCACCGTCGCATCGATCAGCTTGGCCTGCGCCGGATAAAGCATCTCAAGGCCACGCATCTCACGAAGCAGCTCCTTGGGGCCGACAGCCCCCTTGGTCAGCACCTTGTCCACCTCCTGGCCTAAGCGCATCACCTCCTCGCGATTGAGATCCTTAGCAGTAAAGATCATCACTGGGATATCCGCAGTCTCGGTGCGACGCTTAAGCTCTTCGACCACTTCAAAACCACTCATTCCGGGCATCATCAAGTCAAGGATAATCATGTCCGGCTGATGGGTGCGCGCCATCTCCAGCCCTTGCTGACCATTCTCTGCTAAAAGTGGCTGATACCCTTCACTGGTCAGCTTTTCATGCATATACTCACGCACTGAGGGTTCATCATCAATCACTAGCACCAACGAGGTGTTGGATTGCCGCGTCATCGGGAAATTGTGATGGGTTAGCATCTCGGACAGGGACTCATCCGAGAGCCGTTTTTCCACCGAATCGATGGTGCCAAAAGAGAAGCTGGGTCGCTCTGCCGTACCACCAAGCAGGGTGACCGGCAGATCACGGGTACATTTGAATGACCGTAGCTGTTGAAGATGTTTATACATCTCCACCGGCTCCTCAGGCACACCCAGCAACACTAGGAACGAATCATAGGCTGTTGCCACCTCGCTCACCCGTTCGATATTGGTCAGCACGGCACAATAGTTCCCTTGTTGCAGAATTTCCGCAACCGCCGACGCCCGCTCGTTATCGTCATCCACCACCAAAACTACCGGTACCGACACCTCCTCCGTCGCCTTCGGAGGCGCAGCACGCTTCGGCAATAGGTATTCTCGGTCAACCTGCGGCGCCTCCACCTTGCTACCAATCACCTGATCATCCCCTGGCTTGACCGCCACATCAAAATCGAAGGTACTGCCCTCACCCAAGGTGCTATGCACCAGAATATTTCCGCCCATCATCTGCACCAGCTTGCGGGTCAGTGACAACCCCAATCCGGTACCGCCATGGCTACGGGTCAATCCCGATTCCGCCTGCACAAACGGATCAAAAATCTTCTTTTGATCCTCCGCACTAATCCCTTGGCCGCTATCTTGTACCGACCCCTCTAGGTGAAGCCCGTCCGCCTCCTCAATCAGCGCTAAGCTCACGCTCACACTACCGCCATCGGGGGTGAATTTGATCGCATTACCGATCAGATTGATCAACACTTGGCGCAACTTGCCCGGATCACTAAACAGCGACTGTTCCGGTGATAGCCCACATTGACCCGCCAATGCGATGGATTTCTTGTCTGCCAACGGCTGCATAATGCCAATCACATCCTCCAACAGCAGCGCAGGGCGGCACGACTCCTCCATCAAATCCATCATCCCTGCCTCGATTTTGGATAGATCCAGCAGATTGTTGATCACCGACAGCAGCCCCTTACCACTACCATGGATGTTGGCGATAAACTTGGCTTGCTTCACATTAAGGTCGCCCATCTTTGGATTCATCAGCAGTTCAGAGAAACCAATAATCGCGTTGAGCGGGGTGCGCAGTTCGTGGCTGGTATTGGCCAAAAACTGATCCTTAAACTCCCCAGCACGGCGCAGTTCATCGTTGGCCATCTCCAACTCCAATTCGCGATGACGCAGGGAGCCATTGGCGGAAGATAGTGCCTCAGTTCGCTCCTTCACCCGCTGTTCGAGCAGAGCAAAATTCTGCGCGTTGGCCAACGCCACTCCGCAGGCAGAGTTAAGGGTGCGCAGCAACAGCTCATCCTCCTCGGTAAACGGAACGCCGCCCTCTTTTTCCGTTAAGTAGAGCACTCCCATCAAGGTATCTTCAAACATAATCGGTCCGCCAAGCAGGGCCTTCATTGGCGCATGACCGGGGGGAAAACCGGCACTGGCGGGATGATCGGCGAGGTTATCCACGCGGATAAAAACATGCTGCTGCCACAGATATCCCAGCAGCCCCTTGCCCTGCGGCGGTGTGGCCGCCAATCGTGCCTGCTCCGCATCATTCATTCCAATGGGAATAAATTGCCTTTCGCCATCCTCATCATGCGAAATCATGGCATAGTGGGCTCCAGTCATCTGCATGGCGATTTTCGCAATGCGCCGCAAGAGCTGGTCGCTGACCCGATCGCTGGACAGTGAAATAATGCCATCGGTCATCTGCCGCTGCCGGGCCAGCATCGCTTGTTCATGCGCGCGAGCCTGCTCCATGCTATCCAGCATCTGATTAAAGTGTTTTGCCAAGCCACCGATCTCATCGTTGCGCGCAATCGTGCTACGGTGACCATGTTGTCCGTACTTAACCAATGCTACATCGTTGGACAGATGTTCAAGATCTGTCAGCACCTCACGCCGCAGTAGCCACCACACCACCAGAGCCAACATCAACACCAAAGCCAGTGCCAACAGTGCCATATTCGCACTTTTCCGCTCCACCACGCCCGATGTTTGGGAGCTTACCTGAAGCCGCAGCACCCCGCGCAGTGGATTATTGGTGTAGCCGTGACAACGCAGACAGGGTGGGTCGACATGAATCGGCAGCAGCAGGGTTAATCGATGCCCATCATGATGGAGCACTTTCGCCAGGTGCTGCGCCGCGACCGCACGGAAATCCGCGCTTAAAATATGATCCGGCTTGCCACCATGGGGGCGAGAAAACATCTGCCTTCCCAAAAACTGATTGACATGTGAAATCGTCTTCTGATCCTTGAACGCCTCGGTGCCATCAACACGAAATACGGTGGCAGAATAAAATTGCGGCATGGCAGCAATGCGCTTCATCCAATCCTGAGCAATGTCACCATGACTGGCCAACATGATGCTTTTAAGGCTAGCGACCACGGTATCCGCTGCCAGCAACAAGCGCGCATTCTCACCCTCTCTCTCTACCCGATGCTGATAGATCGCCAAACCCACAAACACCACCGCCAACGGCACCCCGAACCACAATGCCAGTTGCAATGATAGACGACGCGTCAAGGTGGATTTTACTCGCTTAGCCATCGTACTTCACCTCCCCAGTATTCCAATACCATCCAACCACCGTATATTCGTTAAATTGATAAGAAGGTGTCAACTTCGCTGAACATCTTGCAGGTGCCACTCCCTTTACCGACAACATAGCCCCCGCTTCCGCGCTACCGTCATCGCAGCCATAGACGGGTGGTAACTGCGCTCATGGCCGGGGCTTGAGGAAGTGTGTGGCGTAGGCCTTCTCAATCTGCTCCTGGCCGAATTTAGAGAATCGCAGCGTCTGTTTTGCCCCCTTTCCCCATAATTTATAGGCCGTATAGCTTGCTTTTAGATTCCCCTGCATGGAGTGCTTGCGCACGGTTTTCACAATCTGACTGATCTTGCGCAGATTGAGGTGAATGCACCGTTCCAAATATGGGATGCGCTTCATCCGCCAGGCGTGAACATCTTGATCGGTAAGATATCCGAGCCGGACAAACAGATCCACCATGCTGATATACCCCTTCTCGCTGAGAAGCTGGGATGTGATCGTATGCAACTTCGCTTCCATCGTAATCACTCAGATCGCTTCGGGCGCATGCGTGCATGGCTTGCTCACAACATCTTCTCGCTCAGCGTTTCCGAAACATGTTCAAATAGTTCATGCCCTTGCCGGAGCAGATTGCTCGCGGCATCTTCAGCCAGATCCCCTATGTTCGCTCGCAGGCAGGCAACCAGCGTCAGGCCATCCTTCGTCAGCCACGCATCCCGCAGCAAAACCGCTTCCATAAAACGCATCTCTACCGGCGCGTCACGGTTTTCATGGTATAAAAATGCTAGCGCATGGAGCAGCGATTCAACGCCTTCTTTTAACGGAGCCAGCGCTTCCACAACAAACCCTCCCTCAGCTAGCACCGTAGCCATGCGTTGTTGCCGTTCGCTTGCTGCAATGCGTTTTTGCACTTCGGCAAGCTGTTTTCGTCGTCGGGCATCCGAATGATCTTCTGCTTTTGCGGTGCGGTGCAGGGTTTTTGACGGGGCTGCGCCCATGCTGAGCACACCCGATTGAATCAGACGCTGAATAGTGGCAAAAGTAGTACGATCAATCACCTCCAATTGCGGGGGTTGCTTTGGGAAACTCTCCGCAATCTGCTGTTGCAAATCGCGCTGCAACTGCGCATCCGCCGGCTCTCCGGTGACAACAAACAGGGTTTGATCGGCGCCCTCACCATGCAATTCAAGCAGATCAAATTGATCCTGCCAGCGTGCAAGCAGATCCTGCGTGAGTGCTTCGCTCGACTCCAGCGCGGGCTTCTCCGCAGAGCTCCCCGAATGCAGTTGGCCGCTATCGCTGGGCAATACCCCCATGGTATCAAGCTCATCAATCAGTGCGCTACGACCTGAAGGCAGAGCCATCGAGTGCAGCGTCCCCGCACCATCAATGATTTCGTTCGCCAGCGAGCTTTTCTGCTTGAGCAGCCCCAGCATGCGATGTTCAATGGAATCTTCGCACACCAGATTGATGATTTGTACCGATCGGGTCTGGTGCTTGCGCCAGGCGCGGGCAATGCGTTGCTCAAGTTTGGCTGGGTTCCAAGGCAGATCAAGATTGATGACGGTATCGGCCTGCTGAAGATTCAGACCAACGCTGCCCGAATCGCTGGAGAGGAAAACCCTGCATGCCGCATGGTTCATGAAGCGACGAATCTCCTCACGCCGCTCGGGCAGCGGCACATCGCCGGTATGCCAAGCATGATCAATCCCTGTCCGTTGCAGATGTTCACGCACCAGCTCCAGCATGCGCACCCATTCGGAAAAGATGATGATTTTATGCTCACCATCTTCCAATCGTTCGCTGAGGATGGTCTTCAGCTCTTTCAGCTTGGGTGAAACCCGACATTCAGGGTCGAGAATATAGGGGGTATCGCAGAGCATGCGCATACAGGCCAACCACTGTTGCAGTCGCTCCTGCTCCTCTTTGGTTAACGGCCGGCGTTTGGCCGCATGCGCCAGCCTGGCGACCTTCACCTGATACTCGTCGTAGCGTACCCGTTGCTCCTCTGCCATCGGCACGAAGTAGTTGTTGACGGTACGATCCGGCAGCTCCCCCTCCACCTCATGTTTCAGCCTGCGCAACATCACCGAGCGCAAACGGCGATGCAATACATCCAAGTTACGGTAGCCGACAGCGCGACCACGCCCCTCGAGTTGATAAAAATCACGATTGAAACGAAACAACGGCCCGAACAGGGATGGATCGAGAAACTGAACAATGGAATAGATCTCATCAATACGGTTTTCAATCGGGGTGCCGGTAAGCACAAAGGCGAACCGACTGTTGAGGTGTTTGACCACAGCTGCAGTTTTGGTCTGCCAGTTTTTAATGCGTTGTGCTTCATCGAGAATGATGATATCCGGCATCAGAATCTCGTTCATCTCGGCAAAATCAGGGCGCACCTGCTCATAGTTGGCCAGATAATATCGACTCTTTTGGCGATATTGTTGCAAGCGTTTGGCGCGAGACCCTGCAATAATCAGCGATGACTGGCCGGTAAATTTTTCGATTTGATCCTGCCATTCGCCCTTCAGCGAGGCTGGCGAAATAATCAGTACCCGCTCCACGCCGTGCAGTTGATGCAACAACTCACTGGCGGCGATCGCCTGCACGGTTTTGCCTAATCCCATCTCATCAGCCAGCAGCGCCCGCTCCGTAAAAGCTAGGTGACGCATCCCCTGCTGCTGATAATCGTATAGCGGCAGCCGCAGGAAATTGCCGCTTCGTTTACCAGCCGCAAGGTCATTCTCCCAATCCTCTCGCGTCTGCCGCATCTCGGCTTTCTGTTGCAACCGCTCCAGCCAGTGATTCAGGTGATACGATAGGCGAATGCATGCGCGTACCGCATCAGGAGCCTTGGCCAACACACGGTTCAGCGCCGGAATGGCATTCAGCGGATCATTGAACAGACGACCATCACTGGCAAAAAACGGCGTAATCATCTGAAGCGCCGCATTCATCTCCTGCCGCGCATCATCCGACGGGCAGAGCAGATGAACGCCGTTATCACGGCGGTCGAGATAGATCTCCAGCCGGGGCGAACCGACCACCGCAGCGGCCCGGAACACCCGTTTCCTGCGTTTCTGAAGGTGGTTAAGCACCGCTTCCACATGCTTGCAGGTGCCCAGTCCGTTCACCCGGTGATCGGGGCAATCACAACTATTGCACCGCTGTGTCAATGACCGAATTTCAACCCGATAACTGTCGCCACTGTCGGATGTCAGCAGAAAAGAGCCAAAGAAAGTACGCTCCGGCTCCAGCGCCTGGATGGCAACATCGGCCTTTGCACCGCGATCTCTGCGCCGTTCAATCTCATCTTCGTCACTGGTCAGCCAGCCCACGAAATGGGGAACTGAATCTTTCTTTTTGCGCGTCTTGCGTGTCTTTTCTGCTTTTGATCTGTTGGTGCTCATGTACGAAGTGCCCTCCATCGACGATCTATGTGGGCAAGCACTACTGTCAACTCCCTGCACTCGCAACTGCAGGTTTATCCAGCAATCGTCTGCACCTCCGCAATATCGCTACAGTCTGGGGAGATCGCCTGCGCGATAATGGTTGCCGTGATTTCATCCAGATGCGCTTGCAAGGCCGCATCCGCACCTACCACGCACCGAATCTGAGGGGATCGAAGGGGTGCGGAATCGCAACCCCTTGATTGATATGGTGAGCCGAGCGCGGCTCGAACGCGCGACCCGCAGATTAAAAGTCTGCTGCTCTACCTGCTGAGCTATCGGCCCCTATTGATCGCGGACGCTATAAATTTGCCCGCGAGGGCGGCGAAGTGTTGTGTTTTCCTCGGTGCTGTCAATCATGGCCGCCCAGATGGATTGTCCTCCAAGGAGATAAAAACATGATTGCACAATGGAACGAAACGATGGGGCTGGAAGGTCGCATCCTCTTTGCATGTGGTGCCGATGGCCTAGTGCAGGCGGTGGTATGTAGTGCTCAGGCACAGGCACATTTGGCGCTGCAGGGTGGACACCTTATCGCTTTCCGGCCAAGTGGTGAGGAGGAGCTGTTGTGGATGAGTCCTGATGCCAATTTTGCTCGCGGCAAGTCATTGCGGGGCGGCATTCCAGTTTGCTGGCCATGGTTTGGGCCGCATCCCGATGATGCCACCCAACCCGCACACGGCATTGCGCGCACCATGCCATGGCTACCACAACAGAGCTTTCTGCTGGAGAATGGTGCCATTCGCCTCCACTTGACGCTGATTGATGGCTGGCCCGGACTGGATGCTGAACTGATATTCACCGTAGGCGAGACGCTGGAGATTGCATTGATCACCACCAACAAAGGCACCCAGGCAGTCACCTTAACCCAGGCGCTGCACAGCTACTTTTCCGTGGGTGATGTACGCCAAGTATCGCTGAATGGCTTGGACGGCTGCGACTATCTCGACAAGGTGAATGGCGGAGTGCGCCAACGGCAACAGGGTGCCATCACCATCAATAGCGAGGTGGATCGCATCTATCTGCAGTCACCACCATCATTGCAGCTTCACGACCCAGTGTTGCAGCGCACCATCCATATCACCAGCGCAGGTAGTGGCTCCAGCGTGGTGTGGAACCCATGGATCGAGAAGTCGGAACAGATGGGAGACATGGGGCATGAGGGCTACCTGCACATGTTGTGCGTGGAGACAACCAATGCTGATGAAGATGCCATCGAATTGGCGGCCGGAGCTAGCCATCGCATCGAGGTTCAATACCGCATCGCCCACTAGGTTGGCGCCGGCCCGCCTTTTGCGACATCACCGCTGCATCGCTACCCTGCGCACCCGTTAACTGACTCAGTTCGTAACTACTTAGCACCCATTTTCAGGAGCTCTTTTACCATGATCAAACGCACCCGTTGTGGCGACTTCCGCGACCATCATATTGACACCGAGGTTCGCCTCTGCGGCTGGGTTCAGACCAACCGTGACCACGGCGGAGTGATTTTCCTTGATCTGCGCGACCGTTTCGGCGTGGTGCAGGTGGTGGCACACCCTGAAACTGCGGCGGCACATCAACTGGCACATAGCCTGCGTCAGCAGGATGTGGTTGAGGTGATCGGCACCGTGATCGGACGGAGCGATGACACCATCAACACCAAGATGGATACGGGCACAATTGAGGTGACAGCAAGCCAAATCTCGGTGCTCAATCGCGCCAAAACGCCCCCCTTCCCGATCGAGGATGATTGCGCCACCGGCGAGCAACACCGTCTTGAGTACCGCTACCTCGACCTGCGGCGGCCAGTGATGCAAAAGATGCTGGCGTTGCGCCACCGCGTCAGCCATGCCGCCCGGCAGTTTCTCGATCACGAGGCGTTCCTCGAGATCGACACCCCGATCCTCAATAAGTCGACCCCTGAGGGGGCGCGTGACTACCTAGTGCCGAGCCGGGTCTATCCAGGGTCATTCTACGCCTTGCCGCAAAGCCCTCAGATTTTCAAACAGCTGCTTATGATTGCCGGTATGGATCGCTACTACCAGATCGCCCGCTGTTTTCGCGATGAGGATCTACGCGCCGACCGTCAGCCCGAGTTCACGCAGGTCGACTTGGAGATGTCGTTTGTCGATCAGAACGATGTCATGGCGGCAGCCGAGGGGCTGATTGCAGCGATGTTTGCGGCGGGCACTGGCGCGCAGGTTGGTGCGCCCTTCACCCGTATCACCTATGCGGAAGCGATGGACAGATACGGCCTCGACGCCCCTGATATCCGCTTCGGCATGGAGCATGTGGATGTCAGTGATCTGATGCGCGAGGTGGAGTTCAAGGTGTTCCGCGATCCAGCCGAGAAGGGGGGATTGGTCAAGGTGATGCGGGTGGTCGAGGGTGCCAGCAAAATGACGCGCAAGCAGATCGATGATTTGACTGCATTTGTTGCGGTCTATGGCGCGAAGGGGCTGGCATGGATTAAGGTCAACGATGTCACCGATCTGCCGGGCGGCCTGCAATCACCAATCGTCAAATTCCTGCCCGAGGGGGTGCTGGCGCGCCTGCTGGAGCGCAGCGGTGCACAAAATGGCGACCTGCTATTCTTTGGTGCCGGTGACAAAAAGGTGGTCAACGACGCGCTCGGTCATCTGCGGGTGAAGCTGGGACACGATCTGGGGCTCATTCAACCCGGAGATCACCGCTTTGTCTGGGTGGTGGATTTCCCGATGTTCGAATGGAACGCCGAAGAGAAGCGGTTGCAGGCACTACACCACCCCTTCACCGCCCCCACCATGGCCGATCTCGACAAGCTGGAGCGCGCGCCATTGGAGGTGCTGTCGCAGGCATACGATTTGGTATGGAACGGCACCGAGATTGGCGGTGGCTCGATCCGCATCCATGATCCCAAGGTGCAGCAACGGGTATTTGCCGCCTTAGGGATCTCCGATCAAGAGGCGGAGGCCAAATTCGGATTCCTAGTCAATGCGTTGCAATACGGCGCACCACCACATGGCGGGCTCGCCTTCGGACTAGATCGGGTGGTGGCACTGATGAGTGGCGCGGAATCGATCCGCGATGTGATCGCCTTCCCCAAAACCCAACGCGCCGCCGACCTGATGTGCGATGCCCCGAGCGAGGTGGCCGACCGCCAGTGGCAAGAGCTAGGACTACGCAAACGGCGCAACTTGGCAACGACAAGCGAATAAGGCTTGAAGGAGTTCCAGTCGAGGATCTATTCCGTGGAATCCGACCACCTTTTTGTTATCGCAATAGCCCATCAGCACCGCAAACCAGATTAGTAACTACTCAGCTCACTTCCGGTTCTCCTGATAGCAGCGTTGAAAAATGCGCATTTACAGTAGTAAACTTAAGCTTTTCCGCCTTGCTATCAGGAAAACCAGAAGCAATCTGAGCAGTTACAGCCATTTTTTGGTAGGGTGCTGAGTAGTTACCCAGATTATTGGGTGGAGCCGCAACTCCACGGAGCAACCATATCAATTGTACAGGAGCAATATTATGACGGATATTCAACACCATCGGCTGATTATTCTTGGATCGGGCCCTGCGGGCTATAGTGCTGCGGTCTATGCAGCACGGGCGAACCTGCATCCGGTGCTGATTCAGGGCGATCAGCCCGGTGGCCAATTGACCACCACCACCGATGTCGACAATTATCCCGGCTTCAAGGATGGCGTTCAGGGGCCTGCCCTAATGGAGGATCTGCAGGCGCATGCCGAGCGTTTTGAGACCGAAATCATCTGGGATCACATCCACAGCACCGAGCTGCAATCCCGACCCTTCCGGCTCTCCGGCAACGAGGGCGAATATAGCTGCGATGCGCTCATCATCGCCACCGGCGCCTCAGCACGCTACCTCGGACTGCCATCTGAGGCCGCATTCTCTGGGCGCGGTGTCTCTGCCTGCGCCACCTGCGATGGCTTTTTCTACCGTGGCAAAGAGGTGGCGGTGATTGGCGGTGGCGACACGGCTGTGGAGGAGGCGATCTACCTAGCCAATCTCTGTAGCAAGGTGACGCTGGTGCACCGCCGCGATGCCCTGCGGGCGGAGAAGATCATGCAGGATCACCTGTTGGCACTGCCCAATGTTGAGGTGGCCTGGAACAGCGTGCTCGACGAGGTATTGGGTGATGAATCGGGTGTCACCGGCATCCGCCTGGCCTCCACGGTCGATGACAGCAAGCGGAATTTGACCCTGCACGGCGTCTTCATCGCCATTGGCCACACCCCCAACACCGCGTTTCTGGGGGGAGCGTTGACAACCGATGCTGCGGGCTACCTGATCACCAAAGGCAAGGGCACCCAAACCTCGATTGCGGGGGTGTTTGCTGCCGGCGATGTCGCCGATCCGGTCTATCGCCAAGCCATCACCTCGGCTGGTGAAGGGTGCAAAGCGGCATTGGATACCGAACGCTGGCTAGCTACGCAGGGATAACGGATCAATCCCACCCAACTAGCGGCACTGCTTGGTCGGGTCGCTAGGGGGAAGCATGGCCGCCAGCATCTAAGCCGCAACGAGGCGGCGGACGCACTCGCTGCGCTGATGCAGCCGCAGGCCGACCCGTTACAACTGGGCGCGTTTTTGATTGCCCAGCGCATCAAGGGAGAGACCCCCGATGAGCTGGCGGGCTTTGTCGATGCCGCGCGTCACACCATTCCCGATTTTGGCCAATTCACCCATCCCAACGCAGTGGATCTGCCGTGCTATGCTGGCAAACGGCGCGGCGCTCCAATTCATCTGCTCGCGGCACTACAGGCGCGTGATCGCGGCATTCCGGTGTTTATTCATACCCTTGGCACGATAGCCGAGCGATTAACGGCCGCCGAGACACTGCTGGCAACGGGGCTACAACCGGCAGCGAGTCTGGCAGACGCCGATGCGCAGCTGCAACACGATGGCATCGCTTGGATTGAGATCGCCGATCTCTGCCCACCACTGGCTGCACTGCTGGCGCTGCGACCACGGCTGGGGGTGCGCAGCTGCGCCCACACCATAGCACGGCTACTCAACCCCTTGCAGTGTGGTGGCCAACTCAACGGCTTTTTTCATGCCCCGTATGGCGAGCGCATGGCACAGGTCAATCGGCTACTGGGTCAGCCGCGTTCACTGCTCTTCATGGGCGCAGAGGGGGAGCCCGAGCTCTATGCTGACCGCCAAAAATTACTGCTGATGCAGCAGGGCGACCAAGACTCGGTGCCATTGTGCTACCCCGACGCCAATACCGATCCCTACCCGCGTCAAGCAAGTACCGCCGCCACCCTGCTGGAGGCGTGGCACCACGCACAATCCGGCCATGGCACGCCCCGTGAGCAGGCGGTATTGACACGCATGGCGCAGGGCTTTGATGAGGTTGCTGGTGGTGGGATGGAATTTTCACGAAGAGGTTTCACCGCGGAGATGCGGAGGGCGAGGGAAAAAGGCGCATGTACAGTAGGGCGCAAGCCCGTCGGTCCCGTATGACTCACAGGTCTTTCAATCTGCATTCAGCCCGCTTTTTTCGTTTGAAGTGAAAATAGCGGGTTCCAAGGAGCCTAACGATGAGCACACTCCGGTCGCTCACCTTTGGCAACAGTCCCGAGCACAGCTACAGCTCTCACCACGACCCGTTGCAGATCGACCTAGAAAGTGAGCCTCTTGCAAAACGCATGAGCGGCGATTGGCATCCGTCAATGATGAT
>JAUZRF010000016.1 GCA_030950645.1 Mariprofundales bacterium | reverse complement strand
GAAGTGGGAGACGAGACGCTGGCACGATTGGAACAAGCTGATTCCGAACAGTTGCTCTGTTGGGCTGAACATGTGCTAACTGCAGAGACCTTGCAGGATGTCTTTCGGTCGTAATTGATGTTTTCAACCCTGTTTTGCATGGGCACAGTGGTTATTGGGAAATCGGGGACAGTATATTCTTTTCTTGCTTTGTGTGAATCGGCAACATTTACAACAAATGTACAGGGGTCTGGGGTCAGGACTTGTTTCGCGGATTTAGGAGTGCAATCGCGGAGGGCTGAGGACTGAGGAGAAAGTGAAAAGGGAAGTGTGAAGCCATGACCCTGATGAAGCCGCATGACCGGGGCCGCGAGCTTGGCTACTGGCGTTTGTGCTGCTGTTCGGCGCCATCTTTTTTGAGGCGCTGCATGCGCCCACCATTGATGATCATATCATTCCCAATTTGGACAAGATGGCGCATGCCGCAGCTTTCGGTCTGCTGGCATTTCTGCTGTTCCAGTCTATTCGCTCCGCAAGATTTGCCATTCGCTGGCCGTGATTGTGCTGCTGATCAAGCTGACCTCGCCGGGGTCGGTGCTTTTTGTGCAGGATCGTTATGGGCTGAATGTCCGCAAAATCGCGGTCTATAAATTTCGCTCGATGACGGTGTGTGAGAACGATGCGGGCACCCTCAAACAGGCGCAACGAACCGATGCGAGTGTCACCCCGCTGGGAGCCGTCTTGCGCCGCACCTCGCTGGATGAATTGCCGCAGTTTTTCAATGTGCTGCAAGGCCGGATGAGCGTAGTTGGCCCAAAGACCGCACGCGGTGGCGCACAACGAGCAGTACCGCAAGCTGATCAAGGGCTACATGTGGCGCCACAAGGTAAGCCCGGCATCACTGGCTGGACGCAAGTCAACGGCTGGAGAGGGGAGGCCGACACCATGGAGAAGATGCGGAAGCGGGTGGAGCATGATTTGGAGTACATCCGGAATTGGTCACTGTGGCTGGATGTGAAGATCGTCTGGCTAACCATATGCCGCAGCTTCAACGATCTGCAGGCGTATTGAGGCTCTTCACTCCTTCCCCCTCCCAGGGGGAAGGCTGGGAGGCCACGGCCAATTCATCCTAACGCTTAACTTTTTAGCATATTAGGTAAAAGCATACATGTCTGGACAATCATTGGATTCATTCGCATACTTCGGCCATGCAAATGAACGCTCCTCAGAAAACACCTAACCTTCAGTCGATTATTGTTCGACCGGTAGATCGCAGTGAAGACAGCGATTTCAATACGGGAGAACAAAAATGATGTTACCAGTCAGGCATATGCAAGCACTACCCGACTTTTTTATCGACATTACAGACCCTCGCCGAGGACAGGGGCGTCGCCACAGTTTGCCGACAGTGCTCTCGATTTCGGTGGCTGCAACACTATGTGGGGCAAAAGGATATAAGGGCATTTCGGATTGGGCCAACAGCCTAGGTCAAAAGGCGTTGGTAAACTTCCGTTGCCGCAAAAAGAATGGAAAACGGGTGGTTCCCAGCTTGAGCATCATTCGAAATGTCATGGTTGGTGTCGACCCTGACGATTTGGATGCAGCGCTTCAGCGCTGGACTGCGATCTATAGCAAAAAGGATGATAGCCTTGCCATTGATGGTAAAACTATGCGCGGCGCTGTTGCTGAAAATGGCCGCCAAGTACACATCATGAGCGCTATTGGTCACCATAGCCAGGACTGCTACGCCCAAAAAAAAGTTGGCCTCATCCCAGTAGAAGGTACGGATGACTTCAAGCAGACCAATGAAATCAAAATCGCTTCAGTATTGCTCGATAGTATTGATAATATTGAGGGCGTAACCGTTACTGCAGACGCCTTACTTACACAACGAGAACTTGCCCGGTATCTCAAAGGGCGCAATGCGTATTATCACTTCACGGTCAAAGACAACCAAAAGAATCTTCGTCAAGACATTGCAGCTCAGTTTCAAGACCGTGGAGCGCCTGATTTCACTGAAGATAAGTGCCTTACCCATGGGCGCATTGAATCACGAAAGATATGGGTCACTTCAAAGCTCAATGACTATCTCGAATTCCCCGATGTTGGACAGGCATTTGCTATTGAACGCAATGTTACCAACAAAAAAACTGGCAAATCATCCTGTGAACTTGTCTTTGGAATCACCAGCAAAACGCCGGAACAAGCATCCCCTCGGCAAGTGCTGACAACCAATCGTGGGCACTGGGTCATCGAAAACGGATGCCATTACATCATTGATTCCATTTACGATGAGGATCGAAGCCAGATCAGAACAGGCCATGGACCAGTAAACATTACACGGCTGCGACGATTTGCCGTGGGTATCCTTAAATCCAGCGGCGTTAAGAACATCTCTCAAAAAATGAGACAGATATCTTACAAATCAAGAATGATCGTTGATTATCTTCGCATGACAAAAAAATACTGGTCAGAGGTTGCGGAAGTAAATTAGAACAAATTCGCCGTGAATATCGTCGGCCTTTACATTGACGGCCGCCGCCGCAGCCCCATAATGCCGCACCCGTTTATGTATCAGCTCCAGGTTCAAGGTTGGAGTTGTGGTGCACTCCCCCATGTTGGGAAGTAATAGACTTGTGTTCCATATGTTATTGTTTGTCAGGGGTAATGTGTCCAGTTATATTTTCCGTATCGGTCGCCAACGGGGGGCGCATGCGCGGCATTGGCAGACGACGATTCCGGCGGCTGAGTTCGTGGCTGAGGGACGCGGGATAGTAAAACCGTTGCCGCCACTGCGCCAGGCCGTGCAGTGGCAGGGTGAGCTGGAGTCGGTGGCGGGAGGCTGGCGTTTGGCTGGTTCACTCGCGCTGTCCTTGCGGCGGGAGTGCTCGCGCTGTTCTGGAGCGATGTGGTGGCCGCTGGAGTTAGATATTGTTAGAGCTTTCCCTCACCAATTGACGGGCACCTTGCTTGGAAGGGGGGCTGATGGGCCACTGATGGACGATGGGCGCGTGGCGGGACAGGAAGACCTTGATGTGATGGATCTGATTGATCTGTTGCGTGAAGAGGTGTGGTTGGCTTGGCAGCAGTTCGCTTGCTGCTCTGATCAATGCAAGGGGTTGTGCCCAGTTTGTGGGTATGACCTTAATCGTGGGGCTTGCAGTTGCAGTGGGGTGGATGCAGGCCATCCGTTTGCGGCGCTGGCTGGATTGAAGGTTACATGATATATCATGATATTTGATGGCCTTGCAAGATGAGGCTGTCAACGCGCCGATGGATGGATGCGCAACGCAAGGTGTTGCCTTTGTCAAGGCAGGTGCAGGTGAAATATTACATTTTCGCTTGCCAGTTAAGCAAAACGGCTACGGACGGTTGTTTTGCGATGGGATCAAACTTATTTAGTAAATTATTTGCTTGCATTTAATAAGGCAAGTATGGAGTTAGAAATTGGCTGTACCAAAAAGAAAAACCAGTAAATCTAAGCGCAATATGCGCCGTTCGCACGATAAGGTGACGGTCTCAGGCATGTCTCGCTGCACCGAGTGTGGCGAGTTGGCTCGTCCGCATCATGCCTGCATCCATTGCGGACATTATCGTGGTCGTGAAGTGGTGGAGACATCTTCTATCTAGCCTGCGGGTTGCGCTAAATTTGATGCGCATTCTGCTTGATGGACATGGGGGTGATGGTGCTCCGAGTGTAGTGATCGATGCCCTTGCTAGGGCGCGAGCCAACTATGGATCTCAGGTAGTGCTGGGAGTCGTTGGTCAGCAGCAGGTGTTGGCACCCTTGTTGGCCAAGGCGAAGCTACAGGATGCCATTACGCTGATTCATGCGGATGAGGTGATTGGCATGTGCGATGCCCCAGGCAAGGTGGTGCGCGGCAAGCGTCACTCTTCGATGCATGTTGGCGCAAGGTTGCTTAAAGAGGGTGCGTGGGATGCTTGGGTCAGTGCGGGAAATACTGGGGCATTGATGGCGATCTCGAAATTGATGCTGCGCACTATTGCGGGCGTAGATCGGCCGGCCATTGCCTCGTTGATCCCTTCGATGAAGCAGGCATCGCTGTTTCTGGATATTGGCGCCAATGTCGATTGTAGTTCCCAGCACCTCTACCAGTTTGCCTTGATGGGATCCTGCTATATGCAGGCGGCCGAAGGGATTGCTGCGCCGCGTGTTGGCTTGCTCAATATCGGTAGTGAGGCGATCAAGGGCACCGAGGTGGTGAAGGAGGCGGCGCTGCTTCTTGCTGCCGATAAAAGCTTGAATTATGTGGGCAATGTTGAGGCAACGGATATTTTTCAAGGTGTCGCCGATGTAGTGGTATGCGATGGCTTTGTTGGCAATGTGGCGCTCAAAAGCATGGAGGGAACTGCACGCTTGATTCTGAATCATCTTAAGCATGAGTTAAGCTCAGCGCCGGTGGCTCGTATTGGTGCGATGTTGGCCGGGAAGGCGCTGCGACGCACCAAGGCGGCGATTAGTCCCAGTGAGCACAATGGCGCGCCGCTGCTCGGGCTTAATGGTATTGTGGTAAAGAGCCATGGCTCGGCCGATGGTTATGCCTTGGCCTGTGCCATTGAGGTGGCGCGGCGTGAGGTGGAGGCGGATCTGCTGACACGGATTGCGGGCGCGGTTGAGGCACGGGTATGACGCTGGCGACACACATTGTTGGTGTTGGTGGCTATCTGCCGGAGCGTATTGTCACCAATGCCGAACTTGCCGCACGCGTGGATACCTCGGATCAGTGGATTCGGGAGCGCACCGGTATTTGCCAGCGCCACCTTGCCGCCGAGGGGGAGTGTACCTCCGATTTGGCAGCGGCAGCCGCGCGTAAGGCGCTGAAAATGGCGGGGATATCCATTGAAGATATTGACGCGCTGGTGGTGGCGACGACCACACCCGATCTTATTTTCCCCTCCACTGCGGCATCGGTGCAATCCAAGCTTGGTGGCGTGGGATTTCCCGCCTGGGATATTCAAGCCGTGTGTGCCGGTTTTGTGTTTGGCTTGGCACAGCTCGATGCCATGATGCGTGCAGGGATGTTCAAACGGGTGCTGTTGATTGGTGCGGAGACCATGTCGCGCATTCTCAATTGGAATGACCGGAGTACCTGCGTGCTGTTTGGCGATGGTGCGGGCGCAGTGGTGTTGGAGAGTCGGAATCGTGCAGATGGTTCCGGTGGAGTCATTGGTTCAGTGCTGCACAGTGATGGTGCGCATCGTGATCTGTTGAAGGCGCATTATGGCGATGGTGCGCCAAGCAACACGCCGGATTTTCATACTGATGCGGCAGGTGTGGCGGCGATTGAGATGCGTGGTAACGAGGTGTTTCGTATTGCGGTGAAGTCGTTAAGCGGTGTGGTCGGCGAGGTGCTGGCAGCCAATGGACTGACCGAATCCGAGGTCGACTGGCTGGTGCCGCATCAGGCCAATCTCCGCATCATTAATGCGATTAGTAAGCGATTAAGTTTGCCCGCAGAACGGGTGGTAATTACGGTGGGGTTCCATGCCAACACCTCCGCTGCCAGCGTGCCGTTGGCACTGAGCCATTTGCAGGAGACAGGGAAGTTGGAACGGGGGCAATTGCTGTTGCTGGAGTCCTTTGGCGCCGGATTTGTCTGGGGTGCCAATCTGGTGCGCTGGAGCTTATAACTGAATTGGGAGTGGAAATGACGCATTCAGATTTGGCTTGGATTTTCCCCGGACAGGGGTCGCAAAGTGTCGGGATGTTGGCGGAGTTGCTGGCCGATTCAGGTGTGGTGCAGGAGACCTTTGCTGAGGCAAGTGAGGTGCTGGGCTATGATCTGAGCCAATTGGTGCGCCAAGGCCCTGTCGATCAACTCAATCAAACCGAACACACCCAACCGGCGCTGCTGGTCGCCTCGATCGCGATGGTACGCTGGTGGCGTGCGATGGACGGCCCTGAGGCAGGGCATCTCGCTGGCCATAGCTTGGGTGAGTATTCAGCACTGGTTGCGGCAGGGGCGATTGCATTCGCTGATGCGGTGACGCTGGTTGCCTTTCGCGGCCAAGCGATGGCTGCCTGCGGGCTTAAAACTGGGGCTGAAGTCGGCTGCATGGCGGCGATCCTTGGACTGGATGAGGAGCTGCTGACTGCGTTGTGCCAGCAGGCAAGTAGTGGTGATGATGGCCAAGTGTGGGTGGCCAATCTCAACTGTCCCGGCCAAGTTGTGGTCTCTGGCCATGCCGCTGCGGTGAGTTGTGTGACGGTGTTGGCCAAGACCGCCGGAGCCAAGCGTACCGTGATGTTGGATGTCAGTGTGCCTTCGCATACCCCCTTGATGATGCCCGCCGCCGAGTCGATGGCGCAGCGTCTTTCAGAAATTGAGGTGCGCAATCCTGATCGGCCGGTGTGGTGCAATACTACCGCCTCGATGGTGCACAACGCGGACGCTGTGCGCCAAGCGTTGGTTGCGCAGCTGACGCTGCCGGTGCAATGGACTTTGTCAGTGCGTGCGATGGCTGACGCCGGGGTGATGCAAACCGTGGAGATGGGGCCGGGCAAGGTGCTGGCGGGATTGGTGAGGCGTATTAATCGGTCGATTAAGGTGTTTTCTGGAGAGACTGCTCGGACAATGGGCCGCAATATTGAATCGATTGTAGGAGTGGTCATATGACGCGCAGGGTGGCGATTGTTACCGGAGCTAGTCGGGGGATCGGTCGCGCGATTGCTGAGCGTTTGGCTGCCGATGGCATGGATGTGGCGATTTGTGGCACCCGTGAGGAGACCATTGAGCCGGTAGCGGTGGAGCTGGCCGCTGCGTATGGGGTGGCGGTGCACGCTCAGGCGGTGGATGTCTCGAACGCCGAACAGATTCAGTCGTTTGTTAAGGGCGTAGCCAAGCGGTTTGGGCGGCTGGATGTGCTGGTCAACAACGCTGGTATTACGCGCGATGGGTTGGCGATGCGGATGAAGGCCGCGGAGTGGCGTCAGGTGTTGGATACCAATCTTGATTCGGTGTTTTTTGCTGCCCAAGCGGCGTTGCGGCCGATGATGAAGGCGCGCTTTGGACGCATTATCAGCCTCTCTTCGGTGGTGGCGTCGATGGGCAACCCTGGTCAAGCCAACTACTGCGCCAGCAAGGGTGGGGTTGATGCGCTGACGCGGTCGTTGGCTCGCGAAGTGGGCTCGCGTGGCATTACGGTGAATGCGGTGGCTCCAGGTTTTATTCGCACCGATATGACCGACCAGTTGGATGATGATGCGCGTGCCACGATTGATAATCAGATCCCCGCTGGACGCATGGGCAAGCCGGAGGAGATCGCTTCGGTGGTCGCATTTTTGGCCGGTGATGATGCTGGCTATGTGAATGGGCAGATTCTTCAAGTCAACGGTGGACTGTACATGTGAATGGGGTGGGTAACCCGATGGCGTGGCGATTACAAGGTTCACCACAGAGCCTCCACAGAGTGATGCAAATAGCGACGGATCAACATGACTATTTTGCGTTCCACCTCCGCGTCTCCGCGTCTCTGCAGTGAAAAAATCTTCTACACTTGAGGTTGAGTTTGCCGGACTGACGCTGCAAACGCCGCTGGTACTGCTCTCCGGCTGTGTTGGCTTTGGTGAGGAGTACACCCGTATTGCGGGCTTCTCCAACCATGATGTCGGCGCGGTCATTCTCAAAGGAACCACGCTGGAGCCGCGCTTGGGCAATGCGCCGCATCGGCTTTATGAAACCCCATCGGGCATGCTCAATGCGATCGGTTTGCAAAACCCTGGCGCACGCCATGTGGTCGATGCGGTGTTGCCGCATCTGCCATGGAGTGAAACCCAGTTTTGGGCCAATGCCAACGGCACTAGCCCCGAGGAGTATGGCGAGGTGGCCGCGATCTTTGATGATTCGCCGGTCTCCGCGATTGAAATCAACATCTCCTGCCCCAATGTGAAAGCGGGCGGGGTACACTTCGGAAATGATCCGGCCATGGCTGCCAAAGTGGTGGCTGCCATGCGAAAGAGAACCAGCAAGCCCTTGATTACCAAGCTATCACCCAACAATGCGGATATCGCCGAGGTGGCGCGGTGTTGTATTGATGCGGGTAGTGATGCTTTGTCGGTGATCAATACATTGGTCGGTATGGCGGTGGATCGTGAGTGCCGCAGGCCGGTGTTGGCCAATATCTCTGGTGGTCTGTCGGGGCCGGCGATTAAGCCGGTGGCGTTGTGGAAGTTGCATCAAGTCTATCAGGTTGCGGCCAAGCATGGCGTTCCTATTCTTGGCCAGGGTGGCATTACCACGCCAGAGGATGCGATCGACTTTGCCATTGTTGGCGCACAGGCGATTGGTATCGGTACCGGGCTGTTTTATGACCCATTGCTCTGCCCTAAACTGCTTGAGGGGATGGATGACTATTTGCAGCGCCACGCCATTGCCCGTTGGTCAGAGCTGGTGGGGACGCTCGTAGCATGATGATCCGGCGCTTGGCTGTGGCCGCATGCTTGGTGTGGCTGCTGATGCCCTTAGCTGCGGATGCCGGCACGCTCTCATTTGTTAGCAATGACCGCTGGGTGACGGTGGGGCGGATTTATGATGGCGATACCTTTCAGACCACCGATGGCGAACGCATTCGCCTGCTTGGGCTCAATACGCCGGAGATCACCCATCGTGACTCGGCAGGGCAGCCCTATGGGATTGAGGCGACCAAGCGGTTGACGCAGTTGATCGCTGGAAAATCCCTGAAATTGGCGTTTGATAAAGAAAAAATTGACATCTATGGTCGCACACTCGCACAACTCTATGATCGCCAAGGGCGCTGGATCAATGGGATGATGGTGCGCGAGGGGTGGGCGCATGTTTACACCTTCGTACCCAATCTGCGTTGGGCGCATCCATTGCTGGTGCTGGAGCAGCAAGCGCGCCGTGCCAAGCTGGGGATCTGGGCGCTGCCGCGTTGGAAGGTGTTGAAATCGACCGATTTGCGGCTGCACAATCTGGGGCAGTTCCGGGTGGTGCAAGGGGTGGTGACCAAGGTGGGGCGGCATGGGCGTGACTTTTACCTTGGTGCGGTGCATGTGACGGTGCCGAGGAAGTATCGGCGCTATTTCGATTTCCCGCTTGCTGTGATGCGTAGGGACAGGGTGACGGTGCGGGGGCGGGTTCGCACCTCTGGGAAGGGGCGTTGGTTTATCGCCTTGCATGCGCCAACAGATTTCGAGCCCGCTACGAATCGATAAATGAATTGGCGCGTGTCAAGCAGGGTTTTGCTACTGTTATTCGCGCTGCTCTGTTCGGCTTGTGCGGTCAATCCGGTCAGCAAGCACAGCGAATTCGTCATGATGAGCGAGGACCAAGAGTTGCAACTTGGTCAGCAGATGGCAGCGAAGTTTGCCAAGGAGTTGCCCCTATTACTGGCCACCGATCCGTTGGCGCAGTATGTGGATCGCGTGGGTCAGAAGGTGGCGGCGCATGCGGATCGCCCTGAGCTGATTTATCGTTTTCATGTGGTGGATGATGACACCATCAATGCGTTCGCCCTGCCTGGAGGCTACATCTATATCTACCGTGGGTTGCTCAATCGTCTCAATAGCGAGTCGGAGCTTGCTGCGGTGCTCGGGCACGAGATTGGCCATGTTACGGCGCGTCATGCGGTGCAACGCTACACCAAGATTCAGAGCTATCAGTTGGGGATGGTGGTGGCATCGATCTTTGTGCCAGGGGTGCAGGCTGCCGGAGGATTGACCGATCTGTTAGCGGGGGCGGTGGTGCAGGGGTATGGCCGTAAGGATGAATCTCAGGCCGATCAGTTGTCGATCAAATATATCACCGCTGCCGGTTATGACCCCTACGCTACCGTGCAACTGCTGAAGACCCTCAAACGGGTCGAGGCGTTAGATGTGGCCGAAAAGAGGGCTGCCGGTGATCAAGCGGTGGTGTATCACGGCGCCTTTGCCAGCCATCCGAAAACAGGTGAACGGATCAAGGATGCTGCGGTCACCCTTGGGGGATCGAATGACGCATCGGCGAGTGTGATCAATCCCGTTACGGATCATGCGTTGATGTTGGATCAGCTCTCTGGTCAACCCTATGCGGGAAGTGTGGTGGATGGCGCGGTGGTTGGTCAGCGTTTTATTCATCCACAGCTGGGGGTTGCGTTGCAGTTTCCCGATGGTTGGGTGATTCATAATGGCCGCACTGCATTGGCTGCCAGAGTGCGCAGGCAGAAGGTCTATTTTCAGATGTCGAGATTGCAATTGGCTAAGCATCGCACCGCCGAGGCGTTGCTGGAGAAGCTGGTGCCGAAGCGACGCATTCGCGGTGAAGTGACCCATGGTAGGCGTGCGGGTCGGCAGTGGGCTCGGGCGCAGGTGGATCTATCGCAACCCCATGTCAGTGAGGCGCGGGTGGATTTTTCGGTATGGGTTTTAGGGGGGCATGCGTTACTCATCGCGATGTGGTGTCCACGGAGTGAGATTGATCGTTGGCAGGGGCAATTTAATGCTATTATTTCCTCTTTCCATGCTTACAGGCAGGATCTCGATGGTACCATTCCCCGCATAGATTTGGCGCGATGGAAAGTGGGGGATAGTTGGCAACGGTTTGCAGACCAATCCAAGCAATCACTTGGCCCGATGACAGCGGCGCATTTGGCGGTGCTGAATGGCTTTGATGTCGGGACTGCGCCAAGTGTTGGCTATTTAATCAAGCTGGTGCGTTAGTGGGATGATAGGGGGGAGATGATGCAGGCAGAGGAGATGGTATTTGCGCCGCTGGAGCATGTGCATGAAGGCGTGCTGGTGTTTGGTCGCGACTATTGCGTGCTGTTTTGTAACCAACGCCTGGCGACATGGTTGGATCTGGATGCGGCAGTGTTGGTCGGCAGCAAGGTGGCACAGTGGCTGCCAAGATTCGCAGAGACCCAGTATCAGAAGATGCTTGAAAACAGCTTTGCACAGATGACACCGCTGACGCTGGACGCGCAAGCCGATCCCTCGTTGGTGGTATGTGCGCCGGATGGTGGGGCGGAGATGCGACATTGCGATGCACTGTTGAGTCCCTATCTATTGGGCGACACCTTGGTGATGCAACTGTCGCTGCGTGATTGCACGGATAGGGTTGATCAGATTGATGCGTTGGAGGGGGTGAATGGGGGCCTCCGCCGAGAAGTTCGGTTGCGGGGTGAGGATGGCCGGCAAAATGCGTTGCTCGCTGCGGCGCTTGATGCTGCGGCAGAGGCGGTGATTGTAGTGGATCATCAGGGTCGGGTGCAGTATGCCAACCAGGCATTTTTTGCTATATCCCAGATTGAGAGCCCCTCGGTTCGTAATCAGCCATTGTTGGAGTTGCTGGCGTTGGATCAGCTGGATGAGGATTTGGTGGCCCATGTGCGTGCGGTGTTGTCAGATGGGGATCCGTGGCGTGGTCGTGTGGTGGTATGTCGTAGGGATGGCGGGCGTTTTCCTGCATTAGTTAGTACTGCGCCACTGGCAGGCAAACGCGGTTACGCGGTGATTATTCTGGAAGATATCAGCGAATATGAACGGGCGGATCATGCCCGGAAAACGCAAGAGAAACATGCGGCAATGTTGACCCTTGTCGGTGGAATAGCACATGATTTCAATAACCTGCTGTCTGGTGTGGTTGGCAACCTCTATCTGTTGCGCAAATCGTTGTTGTCAGACGCTTCTAAAACTGAGCGGCGCATTACCAATATCGAATCGACAGTGGCGGAGATTAGTCAAATTGTGAGCGATTTGCTGGTTTATGCGCGTGGTGATGATGTTAGTCAGGGCGTGTTTGCGCTTTCCCCTTTCGTGAAGGAGTGGTGTAAAGGGGTGCGTGAGGCTCTAGGCGAAGATGGTACGCTTAAACTCGAGCTTCAGCCATGCCATGTGTTGATGCGTGCTGATGTATCTTCGTTACAAATTGTGCTCGATGTCTTGGCACATAATGCGATTGATGCCGTAGCCGGGGTTGATGCGCCGGCGTTGGGTATCGCTTTTTCTGTGGTGGATCAAGGGGATGCGTTTCCGGACGGGTTATCTCCAACAGCGAAATATGTGCGCTTGTCGCTGAATGATAATGGTGGCGGAGTTGCATCTGATGATCTCCCTCTAATTTTTGATCCGTTTTTTTCAACCAAACGGTTGGGTCGCGGGCTGGGTTTACCAACCGCGAAAAGTTGTGTTGAAGGAATGGGAGGGGCGCTGGAGATATATTCCCAGCCAGGTGCCGGAACTCAGGCTGTTGTTTGGCTTCCGTTCATCGCGGAGTGAAGCGCGAGCGCGCTATTTCTAAAGTTGTTACACTTTCTGCCGATAGTTGACGGTTATTCTTATCTCGAAGGGGGAGTATATGATATATAAAGGGTGGTGGCTTGGTGCAGTGCTGTTGGTGGGAATGGCGCTGCCTTTTGTGGCGCAGGCGGATGATGGAGGATCTCATCAACAACAAGGTGTGGAGAAACATGAGGTGGATCAGCCCGGGCACGATGCCGAACGGGATGGGAATGCGTCGCGGGATCGCGTGGATCGGAAGGAGGCGCGGGATAGCGAAGTCGAGGTGGATCGTCGGGACAAGCGTGAGAATGAGGCCGAAAGTCGTTCGCATGGCGATGATTAGCGCCCACTGCGGAGAGGCGTCACGGTGACGATTCGCCCCTCTGAATCGCGGGCACTGCGCATTTTGCAGCAGAATAGCCGTAGCCATGAGATTCGTTTTGTGCGCGCGGGGACGGCGGCGGGAAACGCGGTTGATCAGGTATCGATTTCCGGTCAGGCCAAACAGATGGCAAAGGGGGAGACTCCTGCGTCTCCGACAACCCCGAACCTGGCGCATGATGCGCCTATGCCAGACCGCTATACTATCCCCAAGCATCGGGGATAGCTTTACGCACTAGAGGCGGCCAACGCCTGTTTTTTCGTAACTACTCAGATCGCTTCTGGTTTTCCCGATAGCGGCGTTGAAAAATGCTCATTTACCGTAGTAAACTCCGCTTTTTCGCCTTGCTATCGGGAAAACCAGAAGCGATCTGAGCAGTTACATTTTTTCTGGTTTTCCCGATAGCGGCGTTGAAAAATGCTCATTTACAGTAGTAAACTCCGCTTTTTCGCCTTGCTACCAGAAAAGCCGGAAGCGATCTGAGCAGTTACCTTTATTCTGAAATCGTTCCTCTTCTTTTGGTTGTTATCCAATAGCCATTGGCATGCTTAAACTCGGTCGCTATGATACACGGCTTATTAATTATCGGCCGTTTTTTTCGGCGTTTAACGAGGGATTTACGAACTATGGATGAGATACTTAACCCCGCCGTACCTGTTCTGATCGAAGATGAGATGAAGCGCTCTTATCTTGATTATGCGATGAGTGTGATTGTGGGCCGAGCGTTGCCGGATGCGCGCGATGGCTTGAAGCCGGTGCATCGTCGGATTCTCTTTGCGATGCAGGATCTTGGCTCTACCTACGATAAACCATTCAAGAAGTCTGCGCGCGTGGTCGGTGATGTGATTGGTAAATATCACCCCCACGGTGACACCGCAGTCTATGACGCCTTGGTGCGGATGGCGCAGCCGTGGAGCATGCGTCATGTGTTGGTTGATGGCCAAGGCAACTTTGGCTCGGTCGATGGCGATTCGCCTGCTGCGATGCGGTACACCGAGGCGCGCATGAGTCGCTTGGCTGGTGAATTGTTGGCCGATATCGATAAAGATACGGTCGATTTTGGCCCTAACTATGATGAATCACTCTCTGAGCCCAAGGTGTTGCCAGCGAGATACCCCAATCTGTTGATCAATGGCTCGCAGGGCATCGCGGTAGGGATGGCGACCAATATTCCGCCGCACAACTTGGGCGAAACGATTGATGCCACGGTGGCGCTGATTGATGATGTTGATGTCGATGATGAATCCCTGTTACGCTTAATGCCGGGGCCGGATTTCCCGACCGGAGGGTTCATTTATGGTCGTAACGGGATGCGTCAAGCGTTCTTGGGCGGCCGTGGCTCGGTCACGATGCGGGCTAAGGCGATTGTTGAGATTAACCGCCGTACCAAACGCGAGGCTATCATCGTTGCTGAGTTGCCCTATCAGGTCAACAAGGCCAAATTGGTAGAGTCAATTTCAGTGCTGGTGCGCGAGAAAAAGCTGACTGGCATCTCAGATATGCGCGATGAATCTGATCGTGATGGCATGCGCATTGTGATTGAGCTCAAGCGCGATGAGATCCCTGAGGTGATACTCAACAATCTCTACAAGCACACTCAGATGCAGTGCTCGTTTAGCTGCAATTACCTCTCTTTGCTTGATGGTCAGCCTAAGCTATGTGGTGTGCGCGAGTTGCTGTTGCATTTTGTTGATCACCGCCGTCAAGTGGTGACACGGCGCTGCCTGTTTGAACTGGCGAAATTCGAGTCCCGGGCGCATATTTTGCAAGGGTTGTTGATTGCACTCGATAATATTGATGCCGTGATTAAATTGATTCGCGGCAGCCAGACTTCGGCGGAGGCGAAGTCCGGCTTGATGACCAATTTTTCTCTGTCGGATCTGCAAGCACAGGCGATCCTTGATATGCGGCTTCACCGCCTGACGGGCTTGGAACGCGAGAAGATCCAACAGGAGTTTGAGCGCATTCAACTGGAAATTACGCGGTTGAAGGGGATTCTGGCCGACGATACGCAGTTGATGGCGGTCATTCGTAAAGAGCTGCTGGCAGTGCGTGAACAGTATGCCAATCCGCGCCGTTCTGAGATTGTGGTGGAATCGGCGGAGTTGACGGTGGAGGATCTGATCACCGAAGAGGACATGGTGGTGACGATCTCCAATGAGGGTTATATCAAGCGCAATGCTACCACCCTCTACCGTGCCCAACGCCGTGGCGGAAAAGGCAAGAAGGCGATGACTACCAAGGAAGAGGATTTTGTGGCGCGCTTGATGGTGGCATCCACCCATGATTACCTGCTGTTTTTCACCAATCAAGGTCGGGTTTTTTGCAAGAAGGTGTATGAGATTCAGCAAGCTGGGCGAGCTGCCCGTGGGCGGGCACTGGTCAATCTGTTGCCAGTAGCCAAGGGGGAGACCGTCTCCGCTACGCTATCGGTGCGTGAATTTGATGATGAGCA
Source organism: Mariprofundales bacterium (assembly GCA_030950645.1). Lineage (GTDB taxonomy): Bacteria > Pseudomonadota > Zetaproteobacteria > Mariprofundales > J009 > JAUZRF01. Next base: position 25,902 of record JAUZRF010000016.1, on the reverse strand, counting down.
TTACATTGTGATGGCCACTCGGAACGGCCTGGTTAAGAAAACCGCGCTTTCCGCCTATGGTAAGATTCGCACCACTGGGATTATTGCCATTAATATGGATGAGGGCGATGGATTGGTGTCGGTGGTGGTTTCCGATGGTGAGCAGGATCTGTTGCTGGCGAGCAGTGGCGGTAAAGCGATTCGCTTTTCTGAGAAGGATGTGCGTCCGACGGGTCGTAGTACCCGTGGTGTGACGGGTATCCGTATGCCGAAGGGGAATCAGGTGATTGCACTGACTAGGGTGGCTGATCGCGCCACCCTGCTGGTGGTCTCTGAGTGTGGTTATGGTAAACGAACTCAGATGGGCGAGTACCATTGCCAGCATCGCGGTGGGCAGGGCGTGTTTAGCCTCAAGACCGGCGGGCGTAATGGTGACATGGTGGCTGCGGTGCAGGTGGTTGATGAAGACCAGGTGATGGTGGTGACCGATAGTGGACGACTGGTGCGGCTACGCATGGGCGATATATCGGTGATTGGGCGCAATACTAAGGGCGTGACGCTGATTGATTGCCCTAGCGCCGAGCGGGTGATTGCGGTAGATCGTATGCCTGAGAATGAGCATGATAACTCCGATGATGTTGAGTTTGACGATGTCGATGATATGGATGCCGATGATATGGATGGTGATGATGATGCTGAGACTCAAGGAGAGTTGAATCTCGATGATTGATCGCAATGCGTTTCGTCGCCAGCCTGATGTGTTGCAGGCGGCGTTGTCACGGCGAAATATGGCGCTGGTGGCGGAAGGCTCGGCTTGGCAACGCGCCCTCGCTTTGGATGTGGAACAACGCCGTGGTAAGCAGCAGGCCGAGGCGTTGCAGGCGGAGCGGAATCGGGTCTCTAAGCTGATTGGTCAGAAGAAGCGCAGTGGTGAGGATGCCAGCGGTGAGTTGGCGCGTATGGCTGAGGTTGGCGCGGAGACTACGGCATTGGATCACAAGGCCAAAGCGGCTGAGGAGGCGTTTACTCAGGCGTTGTTGGAGATTCCTAATCCGCTGCATGATTCGGTGCCGGATGGTGATGATGAGGATGCCAATGTTGAACTGCGGCGCTGGGGGAATCCACGCGCCGATGCGGTGCCGAATCACTGGGATATTGGTGGGGATCGGCTCGATTTTGAGGCGGGAGCAAGGCTGGCGGGAAGCCGGTTTTCGGTGCTACGAGGCCCAATGGCGCGACTGGAGCGGGCGTTGATGCAGTTGATGCTCGATCTCCATGTCGATCGGCACGGCTATGAAGAGGTATGGGTGCCGGCAATTGCCAATCGTGAGACCATGATGGGCACCGGTCAGTTGCCTAAGTTTGAAGCGGATCTCTACCGCTTGGCTGGTGAGGATGCCTTTCTTATTCCCACCGCAGAGGTGCCGGTGACGAACCTCTATCGGGGCATGGTGCTGGAGGCGGCACAGCTGCCGATTCGCCACTGCGCTTACACCCCCTGTTTTCGTCGTGAGGCGGGCTCGGCGGGCAAGGATGTGCGCGGGTTGATTCGGCAGCACCAATTCGACAAGGTGGAGCTGGTGCAGTTGGTACACCCAGACACCGCCCATGAGGCGTTGGAACAGCTTACTGGTCATGCTGAGGCGGTGCTTCAGACATTGGAATTACCCTATCGGGTGGTGGTGCTTTGCGCGGGGGATGTCGGTTTTTCATCTGAAAAAACCTACGATCTTGAGGTGTGGCTACCGGGTCAACAGTGCTATCGTGAGATCTCCTCTTGCTCTTGCTTTGGTCAGTTTCAGGGGCGACGGGCACAGATCCGTTTTCGTGATCAGCCCAAGGGCAAGCCGCAAGCGGTGGCGACCCTGAACGGCTCTGGATTGGCGATTGGTCGCACCCTAGTGGCATTGTTGGAGAACGGTTGGCAGCCCGATGGCTCGGTGCGGCTGCCTGAGGTGCTGCATCCTTACATGGGCGGCATGCAGATGATTCCTGCGGCGGGAAAGGGGGGGGCATCATGACCTTTTTTTTCACTATAGCGTTACAGAGCCACAGCGTTTTTGAGGGTAAGAAACAACGCAATCCCCTTCCGTTTTCTCTGCCTCTGTGGTTGAATATTCCATGCGTCAGGGTGAATCAAGATGCCGTCTAACCAACAATCCACCTATTATGTCACTACCCCGATCTATTATGTGAATGATGAGCCCCATTTGGGGCACCTTTACACCACGGTGGCGGCCGATGTGTTGGCGCGCCATCAGCGGTTAAGCGGTATTGACACTTACTTTTTAACGGGCGTTGATGAGCATGGCCTGAAGGTGCAACAGGCGGCTGAAGCACGCGGGATTGCTCCGATTGATTTGGCCGATGAGGTGGTGGCGCACTACCGGGCGTTGTGGCCGAAATTCTCAATTTCCAATGACGATTTTATTCGTACCAGCTCCGAGCACCATAAAAGAGGCGTGGCGGCGATGTGGAATCGACTACGCGATGCTGGTGCGCTCTACAAGGGGTTCTATGAGGATTGGTACTGCGTGCCATGTGAAACCTATTGGACGGAGACCCAGCTCAAGGAGCATGGCGAAGATGGGGTTTGTCCTGATTGCCGCCGTTCGGTGGAGAAGGTGCAGGAGGAGTCGTGGTTTTTCCGCTTAAGCGACTACCAGCAGCCACTGTTGGACTACTATGCTGCCCATCCGGACTTTATCGGGCCGGATTCGCGGCGCAATGAGGTGATGCGTTTTGTTGAAGGTGGCTTGAATGATCTTTCGGTGTCACGCAACACCTTCACCTGGGGTGTGCCGGTGCCTGATGATGCGGGGCATGTGATCTATGTCTGGATTGATGCGCTGACCAACTATCTGTCGGCACTCGGTTTTCCAGATGAGGATGCTGAAGCGATGCGTTTTTGGCCTGCCGATATTCATCTGATTGGTAAGGATATTCTCCGGTTTCACGCTATCTATTGGCCAGCGATGCTGATGGCGGCCGGTCTGCCACTACCGAAACGCATCTTTGCCCACGGTTGGTGGACGGTAGATGGTGAAAAGATGAGTAAATCGAAAGGCAATGCGTTGCAACCGGCACAGATGCTGGAGCAGGTGGATGCCGATGTGATTCGCTACTTTTTGCTGCGTGAGGTGCCATTTGGTCATGATGGGGACTTCTCTTTCGATGCCTTGAAGCGGCGCTACAATAGCGAATTGGCCAATGATCTTGGCAATATGGTGAATCGTACGCTATCGATGCTGCACAAGTATCGCGGTGGCGTGCTGGGTGTGGTGCATGCTGAGCAGGCTGAGTATCGCGCCTGGATTGCTGATATTGAGGCGATGCAGCAGGAGGTGGATGCTGCGATCAATACGCAGGCATTCCATCTGGCGTTAGAGCGCATTCATCAAGTAGTGCGCCATGGGAATCGCATGGTGGAGGAGAGCGCGCCGTGGCGGCTAGCCAAACAGGGGGATGATGATCGGCTCGATAGTGTGCTCTACCACTTGGTTGAAGGTCTGAGGCTGGTGGTGTTGCAATTATCCCCCTTTATGCCAAGTAAGTGCGACCAGTTGATGGCACAAATTATGGGCGAGCGTGCGGGATTGGAACAGAATTTGACCCACCATGGTGGTTGGGGACTGCTCACGGTAGGCCACCGCTGTGCTGAACCGGTACCGGTGTTCCCGCGCATGGAGTTGTAAGCGTACCAGTGACGCCAAAGAAGCTGATTGGACGATACTTTCCCGATCCGGAGACGATCCGGGAACATAAGTATCTGCGCTGTTTCGGCACTTTGCTGCACAACCCCAGATTGTGGCATCTGAATCGCCGTTCGGTAGCCAAAGCCTTTGCGGTTGGTGTTTTTTGTGCCTTCATGCCGATTCCTTTTCAGATGTTGCTGGCAGCGGCGATTGCGATTATGGTGCAATGCAACATCCCGATTTCGGTAGCCTTGGTGTGGCTGACCAATCCGGTGACGATGCCTCCGGTCTTTTATTGCTGTTATAAAGTGGGCGCATGGTCGCTTGGCCTACCGGTGCAACAGTTTGATTTTGATGCTAGTTTTGATTGGGTGGTTCATAGCATGATGGAAGTTTGGCAACCCTTTTTGCTGGGGTGTTTTGTGCTTGGTATTGTTTTTGCTTTGCTGGGCTGGTGTGTGGTGCATTTGAGTTGGCGGTTTATGGTGAGTAAAAAATGGCGCGAGCGTCATCAATAATGTGTGGTAACTACTCAGCACCCCATCCGAAAATGGCTGTAACTGCTCAGATTGTTTCTGACTTTTCTGATAGCAAGGCGAAAAAGTGGAGTTTACTACTGTAAATGCGCATTTTTCAACGCCGCTATCAGGAAAACCGGGAGTGAGCTGAGTAGTTACAATGTGTGGTAAAATATATGCGGATGAGCAAGGGCGATGTTTAGCGCGGATTGGGGGAAAGTATCATGTTTAGTCAGATTCGGCGAACCAATATTTGGACTGTGGTTGCGAGTGAGGTGTCGAAGGCTTCGGGTCATCCATTCACCATACGGCAGCGAGTAAAGCTTAGTGGCGGCAGTATCAATGCGGCATTTCGTATTGATGATGGCGAGCAATCGTTTTTGGTGAAACTGAACCATCAGAATCAGTTGACGATGTTTGAAGCGGAACGCGAAGGGTTGGCGTTGCTGCGCAGTGTGGGGGCGTCCGTGCGGATTCCCGCAGTGGTGTGCTGTGGTAGTGCGCAGGATCGCTCATGGTTGGTGCTTGAGTACATTCCGTTGCGTCCATCCACGGATGGTACTGCGGAAGTGTTGGGCTCTGCCATGGCGACGATTCACCGCCAAACGGACGACCGCTATGGGTGGTCACGGGATAACACGATTGGAGTAACCCCACAGATGAATGCGCAGGGCGATTCGTGGCGCGACTTTTTTCGGGATCATCGCCTTGGGGAGCAGCTACGCCTTGCCGAAAATAACCATCTGGATATGGCGTTGTTGCGTAAAGGTGAGTTCGTGCTCAACGCTTGCAATGCATTGCTGGCTGGTCATCAGCCTCCGGCCTCTTTGCTCCATGGTGATCTGTGGAGCGGTAATCAGGCAGCTGATCAACGCGGCGCCCCGGTGGTGTTTGATCCTGCGGTCTATTATGGGGATCGGGAGTGTGACTTGGCGATGACACGACTGTTTGGTGGCATTCCCGATGCGTTTCTTCGAGCATACCATGATCTCTATCCGATTGATTCTGGATTTGAGCGCAGGATGCCGCTGTATAATCTTTATCATTTGCTCAATCACGCCAATATGTTTGGTGGAGGCTATGTGCGGCAGGCAGAAAAAACGATGGATCGCCTTTTAATGGCCTTGTGATCGATGGGCGTTTAGTCCTGCGTCGGCGGGAATCTATCTTTTCAACATGACAGCCCTTCACTTAGATAGCAGCCTACGCGGGCAGAACGGTTTTTTACCCCGCAATCGGGCAAATCCGCAGATGCGCTGAGTAGCGGCGATGTCGATTCTTTTTCGTTGGCAACTGCAGGCGTTGGTGTCGCGGTTGTTGCTTACTCAGAGTGCGTTGCTGGCCGTTTTTTTTGTGATTGAAGCTTTTGATAAATCCCGTCTTTTGGGGCATGGCATGACGGGATCCATTCTGGTTGAGTACATTGTGCTCAAAACTCCGATGATGATTGCGGAGTTTATGCCAATTACCTTGCTTATTGCTGCAGCGATTCATCTGATTGGGCTGTCACGCCATCAGGAGCTGGTAGTGATGCGCGCGGCGGGTTTGGGGGTCGGCTCGGTATTGCTGCCTCTGCTGGCAGGGAGTCTCCTTGCGGCCGGAGTGGTTTTGTTGTTCGAACAGTGGGTGCTTCCTGCGACCAATGTTCGCTTAAATCAGATTGAGCGGGTGAATGTGCATGGGGGAAAACCGATCACGGAGCAGAAGGTGCAGTGGTATCGGAGTGGGCATCGTTTTTTTCGTGTGGCTCCACTGGATGGTGAGTGGGTATCGCTATTGGTGCTGGATGTGGATGGGCAAGGGAATTGGCAACGCCGTGTGGATAGCAAACGCGCGCGGTATCGTGATGGGGCATGGCAGATGCACGAGGTCACCATTAGTCGACCGGATGCATCCCGTGGCATGGTGGTGACGCAGCAAGCATTGATGCGGTTACCGGCGCCCCAAGGCGCGATTGGTGGTCATAAGCCGTGGCCGAATGAGATGGGGGTGATCAAGCTATATCGCTTTGCCAACCACTTGCGGAGTTCCGGATTGGAGGATGAAAGCTACCGTTATGCACTCTATCGGCAGTTGGCACAGCCGTTTGCGTGTTTGGTGATGGCGCTATTGGCGATCGCCTTTTGTGCGCAGGTTGGCGGGCGGTCTGCCTCAGGGTATGGCGGTATGGTGGCGGCGTTGGTGCTGGGGTTGTTGCTCTACATTACGGGGAATGCGAGCGGTATGTTGATCGGTGGTGGTGGCTTGCCACCTGGATTCGCCGCGTGGCTGCCAAACATGGTGTTCGGCGGTTTAGCGGTGTTTTTATTGTTGCACAAGGAGGGGTACTGACCCCGCCATTGTGCAATGGGATCATTAGCCTTGGCAATTCTTACGGAACAAGCATGGGGTTACCGCGCAGTTTTCAATGCGACCAAAGCAGTCAATATTGCCTTCGGCCAGTTGGATTTTATGGATAAGATCCGCTTTCTTAAGCGCGCTTATTTTTTGGATGTTGAGAGCCGTTGCCATTTTAGTTAATGCGGCTTTGGTGATTGATTTGTTGCTCATGATAGGGTATATGTCTCCAGTAAGTGTGTGAAATTCTGGGCGCAACATAACGCGCCGTTTTTGAAAAGCAATTTGCGCTAGCTGTTCTCTATTTCTTGTGTCCTGGGGTCGACCCAGACATAGGCTAAATCAGCGATAAGGTTGCCAATCAAGGTAAGTACTGCACCGATGACTGTGATGGCCATTACCAACGGGTAATCGCGCGCCATCACCGCTTGGAAAAAAAGCTGCCCCATGCCAGGAATTGAGTAGAGTTGCTCCACAATGACCGATCCTCCAATCATCCCTGGCACGGATAACCCGAGCAGGGTGATGATCGGTAGCAGCGCGTTTTTTAGTGCGTAGCGGTAGTGGATGCTGCGATTGCTTGCTCCCATGGCGCGGGCAGTGGTAATATAGTCACTGCGCACCACATCGAGCATGCCGGTGCGCATAAAACGGCTCATGCCCGCGATGCCACCAATTGCTGAAATGAAAACAGGCATCGTCAGGTGTTGCAGTAGATCCCACTGTTGCTGCCACCAACCTAGCTGTTGCCAGCCATAGCGATGGATACCGGAGATTGGCAGCCACTGATGTTGTACCCCAAGGCTGATCATTAACAGTAGTCCAAGCCAGAAGGCGGGGATGGCAAAGCCGATGAATACCAACACGGTGAATGCGCGATCAATCAGCGAGTTTTGCCTCACCGCCGAGACCACCCCAATGGGGATGGCGAGCAGTAAAATCAGCGCCATCGCGAGCAGGTTGATCCATAGGGTCACGGGCAGTCGTTCCGTGATTTTATCTAATACTGGGCGGTTATCGGATGAAAAAGAGTTGCCAAAATCGAGGGTCGATAACCGTTTGAGCCAGTGCCAGTATTGTAGATAAAGTGGCTGGTCGAGTTGGTAGTAGCTGCGCAGTCGCTCGATGTCATTGACCGACACCTTGGGGTTCATGGTGTTGCCGACCACCGCTGGCTCCCCCGGTGCCAGATGCATCATGCCGAAGGAGATGATGGTGATGCCAAGTAGTAGCGGCACCATCATCAACAGGCGCTTTAGCAGATAGGTGTGCATGGCCTCTCCGTTGGAGTCATGTGCTGGGCACATCTCGTCGTGATGACGACGCTTTTCGTGCTAAAAAAGACTCAAGAATGATGGCGGCTGCGGTCTGGTCGATCTTTAAGCGCACTTTTTTTTCATTGAAACCTTGGGCGTAGAGTCGCTCTTTGGCTTCCCAACTGGATAGTCGCTCATCTTGAAAGTAGATGGGGAGCGGACATTGGCTACCAAGTTGTTTCGCCGCCTGACGGCAATCCTTGGCTTGCGTACCTTCACTGCCGTCCATGTTGCGGGGCAGGCCAATCACGATGCCGTGGCAGCCGCGCGCCTCCGCCTGTGCTAATACCTGCTGTGGCCATTGGCGGTCATTCCGGTGGAGGCAGGTGATGCCACGGCAGCTTATTCCTAATGCATCGCACACCGCGATCCCGATGCGTTTGCCGCCAATATCGAGTGCGAGCAGTGGCAGGATCGCAGCTTGTAGGTCAACCATGGCGCAATGGTAGCCGAGTTTGGGAACGATCGGAATTGCCGATCATTCGCTGCGCGATAAGCTGTTGCGCACAGATGATGCTGATACTTTCATGAATGAACGATGGTAACGACTCAGCACCCTATTAGAAAATGGTTGTAACTGCTCAGATTGCTTCCGGTTTTCCTGATAGCAAGGCGAAAAAGCGGAGTTTACTACTGTAAATGCGTATTTTTCAACGCTGCTATCAGGAAAACTGGGAGTGAGCTGAGTAGTTACGAACGATGTAGGGTAGGAGATATAGTGTGGGGAGATATAGGGAAACATGATGCGAGCGGTAGTGATGACAGCGGTTGGCGGGCCGGAGGTGCTCCAAATTGTCGCGTTGCCGATGCCTCGGATTGATGGTGATCACCAGGTTTTGGTGCGCTTGGCTGCGGCCGGAGTGAACCCGATTGATACCAAGCTGCGAGCACATGGGCTCTATATGGATCGGCCGTTGCCTGCGGTATTGGGGTGTGATGGTGCGGGGGAAGTTGTGGCGGTCAGTGATGATGTGCGGGGGTTCCAAACTGGGGATGCGATCTATTACTGTTATGGTGGATTAGGGCAGGCATGTGGGAGCTATGCCGAGTATGCCGTAGTTGATAGCCGGTATGTGGCGCTGGTGCCTATTGGTTTGGATTTAGCAACGGCTGCGGCGGCGCCGTTGGTGTTGATTACCGCTTGGGAGGCGTTGTTTGATCGCGCGGGTATTGCTAGTGGCATGAAGGTGTTGATCCACGCGGGCGCAGGTGGAGTGGGGCATGTGGCGATTCAATTGGCCAAAGAGGCAGGTTGTGAGGTGGCGACGACGGTGAGTAGCGAGGAGAAGGCTGCGCTGGCGACGGAATTGGGCGCGGACTTGGTGCTGCGTTATGACCAACAGGATGTGGTGGCGGAGTTGCTGCGCTGGAGTGGTGGCGGGGTGGATATGGCCTTGGATACCGTGGGCGGGGTCGCTTTTCATCAAGCTGCGGAATCAGTGCGACCCTATGGCGATCTGGTCACGCTGTTACAGCTGCCGCAGGATGCCGACTGGAAAGGGTTGCGCTTGCGCAATGTGCGGCTGAGCCAAGAGCTGATGTTAACTCCGATGGTGCTGGGGATGGATGATGCTGCCGAACATCAGGCGGCAATCCTTGAGCAGTGTGGTCAGATGATGGAGCAGCGGAAGTTGATGGTGATGGTGGATGACATTCTGCCATTGGAACAGGCTGCTGAGGCGCATCGCAGGGTTGAAACGGGACATATGGCGGGAAAATTGGTGCTGGCGATGGAATCTTAGATGTCTGGTAACTACTCATTACCCTACCCAAAAATGGCTGTAACTGCTAAGATTGCTTCCGGTTTTCCTGATAGCAAGGCGAAAAAGCGGAGTTTACTACTGTAAATGAGTATTTTTCAACGCCGCTATCAGGAAAACCGGAAGCGAGCTGAGTAGTTACGATGTTTGCCACGATTAAATTACTGCTGTCGGTGGCCGTATTGGCGGCACTGCTCTATTGGGTCGATGTCGGTGCGGTGGCGCGACAGCTTGCTGGTGCCAATCCATGGCTGGTGGCTGCGGCGCTGGGTTGCCTGCTGCTTGCTTACCTTCTGAGCGTGTTGCGCTGGGCGTGGATTGCGCGTGGTCTCGGGATTGAGGTGTCGTTACGGCGTAAGGTGCGGATCTACTTCGTTGGCGCGTTCTCAAGTCTGTTTTTACCCTCCACCATTGGTGGTGATGTGGTGCGCGGGGTGTTGCTGGCGAAGGGTGAGGGGCGTAGCGGCATTGGCGTTGAGGCGGGCGCCAGCGTAATTTTGGATCGGGTGAATGGCCTTTATGCACTGGTGGCGGTGGTCACCCTCTGTCTACCATGGTTTACTTGGCCTGCGTTGGCGTGGTGGGGGTGGGGTGCTTTGGTGCTCGGTATGGTGATCGTGATGTTGGGTTGGCCATGGTTGCATCGTCGGCTGCCTGAGCGGTTGGATTGGCTGGCGCGTCTGCCGCTGGATGGGGCGCATTTTCGTCGGCAGTGGCTGCGCGCCATGCCGTTATCGTTGCTGGTGCAGCTATTAATGGTACAGACCCATCTGTTTTTGGGGATGGCGATCGGGCTGGAGTTGCCGTGGCTGGCCTATGGCGTGATGGTTGGATTGGTGGCGTTGATGGCAATTGTGCCGATCTCGCTCAACGGCTTTGGTGTGCGCGAAGCGGGTTATGTTGGTTTTGTGGTTTTTTTTGGCGGCAGTGAGGCGCAAGGCGGCGCGTTGGCGGCGCTGTGGGTGCTTTTGATGACTGCGGCAGCGCTTCCTGGGTTATGGGCCGTATGGCAGCTGGGTGGGCTGGGTGCGCTGAAGCAGTTGGCTCGTAGCTAGCGGTTGAGGCGATACCACCTGTCCTGCTCTCGCTTCCAAAATGCAGCGCGCTCATCGGGACTTATCTCACCATCATGATTGCGATCCATGGATCGAAACCGTTGATGGGCGCGCCGGGTAACCATTATCATGTATTCATCCAACGAGACGCGACCTGATTGGTCGCTGTCCAGATGCATGAAGCGGCTAACGATGCGGTCGCTCACCGTAGGGGATGCGTCTGCGGTGATGGCAGTGATGCCCGATGCGGTGCATAGGAATAGTACTGCTGCTAGTCTTTTGCCCATCTTATAGTGCCTCCGTGAATTCATTAAGTTGGTGGCAAGGCTAGGTATCATTCTGGAGAGGGGAAGGGTTTTATGCGCCAATATTTAGATTTGATGCGTCATGTGCTGGAGAATGGGATAGAAAAGTCGGACCGTACTGGTACTGGTACCCGCTCAGTGTTTGGTTATCAGATGCGTTTTGATCTGTCACAGGGGTTCCCTTTGGTGACAACCAAGAAGATCCATCTTAAGTCTATTATTCATGAGCTGATTTGGTTTCTAAGTGGGTCGTCAAATGTGCGCTATCTGCAGGAAAATGGGGTGACGATCTGGGATGAGTGGGCGGACGGCAATGGTGAGCTCGGCCCGGTGTATGGTGTCCAGTGGCGTTCGTGGCGCGGTGCGGATGGCGCGGTGGTGGATCAGATTCGTGAAGTGGTGGATCAAATCCGCATCAACCCGGATTCTCGGCGCCTGATTGTGTCGGCGTGGAATGTGGCTGATCTGCCCAATATGGCTCTGCCTCCTTGCCATGCTTTTTTTCAATTTTATGTAGCTGAAGGTCGGCTCTCGTGCCAGCTTTACCAGCGTAGTGCCGATGTTTTCTTGGGTGTGCCATTTAACATCGCCTCGTATGCCCTGCTGACCATCATGGTGGCGCAGGTGACAGGATTACGGCTCGGTGAATTTATCCATACGCTGGGCGATGCGCATCTCTATTGTAACCATTTATCCCAAGCTGAATTGCAATTATCGCGCCCGCCGCGGGCGTTACCCCGCATGGAGATCGGTTCACCGGCGTGCGATCTATTCTCCTTTCGCTATGATGATTTTCGCTTGCATGACTATCAATTTCACCCACATATCAAAGCGAAAGTGGCAGTATAGAGCCGTGGGTCACGCAGGCTATTGCGCGTTGTTTTGGATGGATGGTGGGCAAAGTGTTGACATCGATTCCTCTTCCCATCTAGTGTTCGCTGGCTTGATTAAAATCCATTCATCGTGGATTCATCCAAAGATAGGAAGATTAGAGAGGAGGGCTGATATGAAGAATTCAACATGGTTGATCATTATCTGCGGCATGGTAACAGGGATGGGCAATGGCTCAGTGTTTGACTGCGCATTTATGCTCGCTGTTGGTCGTGCGCCTTGGGATACGGCGGGTCTATGGGGCATGGATCCCTATAGTTTCATGACTTACCAAGGGGTTGTTGACTGGATTATGATTCTTTTCGGCATCGCATTTTGTCTGATTATGCAGTACACACTGAAGCAGCATGCGATTATTGAAGGGCAAAAGGCGTAAAAAGGGGGGACACAATGAGTACAATTGCATCGATTCTAGGCGTGTTGCTGGCGTTTTCCAGCATGTGGTTTGCGTGGTATCTACTGATGCCAGGCCAGCATGACGAAGAACTGCACGACGATTGATTTTAAGAATTTAATGTTTAAAGGAGTAAGAATACATGCTTAAGTATTTGTTGGCCAAAGAAGAGGATATTCCGCAGGGAAGTGCTGCGATATTCTTCGGCGTATCGTCGATTTGTTGGTTTATTATTGGTACAGGACTGGGGTCATTCAACGCATCTAAGTTGGCGTTTCCAGACTTTTTTCATAATGTGTATTGGTTGCAGTTTGGTCATATGCGCCAAGTGCATGTGCATGCCGTGATTTTTGGTTGGATCGCGATGGCGTTTGCTATGTCTATGCTCTATATCACCCCAGCATTGGGTAACACCAAGCTATGGAGTGAGAAGCTTGCCGTTTGGAACTGCCTGCTTTACAATGTAGGTCTGTGCTTGGCGTTGGCATTGTTGTGGTCAGGGATGACCTCTGGGCGTGAGTATTCAGATCATATCTGGCCGATTGACCTCTATATTGCGTTTGTGATGGTGGTGCCATGGTCGCTCAATGTATGGATGACGATTCTCAATCGCCGCACGCAGGGTATTTATACCACTAACTGGTTTTTTGCTGCCAGTATGTTCATGTTAATTATTATTTTCTTAATCGGAAATCTACCCGAATTCTTCCACTTGACCGGATTGAATGAGGCATACATGACATGGTGGTTTGCACACAATGTTTTGGGTCTGTTGATTACCCCTGTGGCAGCGGCGATTACCTACTACATCGTTCCGAAGGTTACGGGAAATCCGCTTTACTCCCATCGCGTAGGTCACTTGCACTTCTGGGCGATTGTGGTGTTTTACTCAACGCCGGCGGCGCATCACTTGATGAGTTCCCCGTTGCCTGAGTGGCTGAAGTCGTTTGCTTCGGTAGAGGGCGTGTTGATTTTGGTGCCTGCCATTGCTTATATTTGTAACATCATGTTGACGATGCAGGGCAAGTGGACGATGTTTGTTACCAATATCGAGCTGAAGTTCGCACTTACGGGTGTTTTCCTTGCGATTCCGCTGAATATGCAGGGTGGCTTCCAGCAGACTCGTGCGATTAACTGGTATATCCATGGCACTGGCTGGATTGTGGCGCATGCTCACTTGGCACTGCTCGGCTTCTCTACCTTTGCCGAGGCATCAGCGGTCTATTATGGCATGCAAGTGCTGCTGCGTCGCAAGCTCTATTCGTATAGCTTGGCCAATTTCCACTTTTTTATGCTGTTGATTGGTTTTTCGCTCTACTGGATATCGATGACGATTGCAGGGCTTATACAGGGTGCGGCCAAGATCTATGAGGTGCCTTACCTTGATGTGGTGATTGCTGAGCATCCGTATATGATCGTTCGCTGGTTGGGTGGTACCATGGTGTTCTTGGGTAACATCACTTGGCTGTGGAATATGTATATGACAGCTAGGGTAGGGACGGTTGTTCCTGTCGGCCGACTTCCACACGAATTGGCATACGAGCGTTAAATAATGGAATAGCTGACGGGCGAGGTTTTCCCCACCCGTCAGTTTATTTCTAGACCGTTTACTATTTTTTTTAATTACGCTATTAACTAGAAAAGGGAGGATATTCCGTGGCATTTCGTGAATATAAAATAGGGTGTATTATGTTTGGCATCGCATTGAGTACATCAATGTTTGTCACCATTTTCTTGCCGGGGCTGGATATTTCCAGAATCGGCTCGACTGAAGAGGCATTAAAGAAGCAGCTGACCTATGGGTGGGAGAGTGCATTTAACTACTACGACCCATTCTTGTTGGGTAAGGATAAGCCGATCAAGGTCGTGCTGACTAAGGATCCAGAAACGGGTAAGCCGATTGATAAGACAGAGGCCTATGTGTTTACCGCTGGAACCCATTTCCCTGATGGCTTGACCCATGATAACATTATGGGTACTAAGCAGTTGGCGCTAAGCAAGAGTAAGGGGCTTTTGGCTCAGGCTACTGAGAAGAGAGGTGGCGTGTTCTTGGTGGATGTGGATGTCACCACTGGTGTGCCATATGTGGAATTTGCAACTGCGACGAAAGGCTGGCAAGTAGCTGCGACGCTAAAGGCTGCAGATGTGCGGATTCATGCGGGTTCAGGTAAAACCATGTTTATTCGCGAAGGTTGCTGGTGGTGTCACACCCTGCTGCCCGAGGAGACTCAAGATTGGCAGTCCTTTGGTCGTCCTCCGGTAACTGGCGACTTCAATGGTGAGAGTCCAACCTCCTTTGGTTCCGACCGTAAAGGACCAGATCTGCTTCATGTGGGTTCGCGCAACTCCTCTCGTGAGTGGATGACTATGCATTTCTTTAACCCACGATTGGTACAGCCGCATTCGATTATGCCGCGCTTTAACTATCTGTGGGGTAAGGCCGATATCAATGGTAAGGTGATTGATCGTCAGAAGTGGGATCGTGATTTCATGGCCTACGCTCGTGGTGATACCCCTTATCCGCCGGCAGTTCCAATTCCTGCACGGAATAGTGAGGCTCGCTATATCATTGACTTTGTACTGAATCTTAAGTAAGGGAGGGTAATAATTATGAGTTGGGTATTTTCACGACCCCTATATTCTTTGTCATCAAAGGATCAAAATAAGGAAGCCCAGTATATCTGGGAGCATGAAAGTTTGGGTGGCATTGCGGAGAATAATAATCCGCTACCACGCCCGGTGATTGGCTTGTTGGTGTTGACTTTTTTCACAGCGATGATGCTTACCATGCCGCTCTATGGCCAGAGGCCAACGGCGGCGATTTTTGCTGATTATGTTACCTTGATGAACTCTTCCTCGGTGCAAAAGGTGTTGGATGATAAAACGCTGACGCATGCGGAGTCTGATGCGAAGGCGATGAAATTGATTACTACATCACTGGAGAAATTTGAATCTCCTTATAACTTCCAGCGCGAACAGCATCATATTACTATGAATCAGCTTCGTATGGTTGCCCCGCAGATCGTAGAGCTGCAACGCAAAGGCGTGGATTTAGAGGAGTACACCATTGTGGGGGCTACCGTGGCCAAGGCGACCTTCTTTAGTATTCAACCTGATGGCACGATAATTAACAAACAGCCATGGTGGGATAAGGGCTATACGATTGCTATATGGTGGTTTGTTATTTTTGCTTTCTCGATCATTATCGCCGTTAAGCGTCTGCCCCATTTTACTTGGGCACCTGATCACACTATCGCACACTAAGGAGTCTTATAAATGATTAATTTTGATAACCCCCAGATTGCAGGGTTAGGCGTTATCCTGATCGCACTTATTGTGCCGATTATCTACAGTTTGTTTGTTGATAATCATAAAAAAGGAACACCTGATCCTCGTAAAAGCTCTCTTTAGAGTCACATTGTCTGGAAAAAGCGCCGCCCATTTGGGCGGCGCTTTTTTTTTGGTCTAACTGCTGTAGCATGGCGTCCATGATACGCCGAGTCCTTTTTATAATATTGAGTTTGAGTCCGGGGATTGCATGGGCCAAGCCAGCTGCTACTTATGATCTTGGGATCGAGAGTATGCGCTCCCATAACTATAGTGTTGGCATTTTTGTTTTTATGGTGGTGTCGATGGCGATGTTTGTTGGCATTATGATTGGTTTTTATCGTATGGGTAGCGACTCTAAGGTGAAGACCGGCGAAAAGGTGATGTTTTGGATGATTGGGTTCGGTGTCTTGGTCTCTCTGGTGTTCGCGGCAATGCAGCTGCTTGATGGTTTTTTGTTTTAGACGGTGTAACTACTCAGCTCATTCCCAATTTTCCTGATAGCGGCGTTGAAAAATGCTCATTTACAGTAGTAAATGTAAGATTTTCGCCTTACTATCATGAAAAGTCAGAGGCGATCTGAGCAGTTACAGCCATTTTCGGGTAGGGTGCTGAGTTGTTACTAAGACGGTTTTGTAAGGAGTAAGATATGACGGTTGATTTTCAAGATGGCTGGACCATTTATATCTGGTTGGCCAGTGGGGTGTTGATTTTGGTCGCGGTGGTGTTTGGTATCCGTTGGGCGACTAAGAATGAGCAGTTTGATGAGGATATTAAATATCTGGTGTTTGACGAAAATGATGAGGATAGAATGAGTGCGGATGATTTTGCCAAATTTAAAGAGGTGCAGGCTTATCAGGAAAAACGCCGACAGGAGTTTTTGCAACAGCTTGAAGAAGAAGCGAAACTTGATTGATCTCCATGGATGTGTTGCTGAATATAACTTGCGAGGAGATGTTGAAGATGCGTGAATCCATGGTTCTGATTAGAAGTCATTTCGATTGAAGCGTGGAGAGTGGTTGATTGCTGGTGCGATATCGGTGGTGGTGGTGGCGGCGTTGGCCAAAGGCGTGTTTTTTCCCCCAAGTGAAAAGAAGACAGATCAGATCCCTTTTTATTCGACCTCATCGCATAAGGTAGAGGTTGCTGCCGCTGATCTTTATCGTCATCTTGGTTGCAGGGATTGTCATAGCCTGTGGGGCGTGCATAACATCACCGAATTCGTACCTGCACCGATGCTGGATGGTATCGGCTCTTGGCGTAGTGAAGCTTGGCTGTATGCATACTTTTCGGCTAAGGATCCTCAAAAAACGATTCCGTCCCGCTTGAAGCCGCGCTATCGTATGCCATCGTATGCCTATCTTCCTGAAGCTAAGCGTCACCAGTTGGCGCGCTATTTTGCAGGGCTTAAGGTGCAAGATTGGTATCTAAAGAAGAGCAGGGCTGCTGAGTATGAGAAGCTGACTGGTCATAAACAGGTCACTCCATCCCCATCTAAGCAGGGAGTATCGCCATCTCATGGAGCGATTAAGTCATGAATACGCGACCTGATCCGCTAGCTGCGCTGAAAGCCATGCCGCAATGGGGCCCGAAGTGGATGCGTTTTGCCGTGGCCTATCCGGTGGGGTGCCTAGTGATGCTGACGGGGCTTGATCTGTTAGATGTTCGGTTGGAATGGTTTCATAGTATCGCCACTTTTTCACTGAGTTGGGTGTTTTGCATGACGGTGCTGCCAATTGTTACAGGAATGGTTGTCGGTGCCATCTATGGTTACGGCGGTAAGTATTTGGCACACTTTCCACCGGTAGCGGTGATAGGTTTTTTCTATTATGAGAGCATGACGCATACTCTTCCCCCTGGCTTTGATTTGATTCCTTGGCAGTTGTGTGGTTTTATTCTAATCTTGCAAATGGAATTTTGCGCTTTTGGTGGGGTGCTTGGTGAGCTGTTGATTCGTCCCTACATTGGTTGGGACTCCCCCGTAGAGCCGCAGTGGGCGGATAGTGAACCGCTTCCCACCGATGCAGATAGTGAGCCAGAGCCGATTAGTCATCGCTATTCGCAGCATCCTTCCGCACCTACATCCTCGAAATGAAGCCTCGCCATCAAATACCTCCTGCTGATCGGCGTAAGCGCAAGCGTGTGCTTGTTGCAACATTGGTCACTTGCATCGCTGCGGCTTTGATTGGTGGATCCTTGCATGTGATGACTTTAGGTTCCAAGCGGATGGACGAGATGCGTGCCAAGGCGGGTTACAATCCGGTGAACATGAAGAGTCATATTCGTGCTGCAGGAGAGGAGATCCAGCTTCAAGCACATAATGAGTTTGAAGGTGGTGTGCAACCGACCTACACGGTAGCTGATGCCAAAAAATTACTGTCTCCTGATCAGTGGAAGATGCTTGGCGAGATGGTGGAGATTCCAGCCGGCGCCTTTTTGATGGGAACCAATGATCCTAGGAGCAACGATGCCAATAAGCCGGAGCATTCAGTCACGCTCCATGCCTACCGTATCGATAAATACCCCGTCACTCAAGCGCAGTATGCACGGTTTGTAGTGGCGCAACATTACCGTCTTCCGCTGAACTGGGAAGGTGGCCATCTTCCTGCTGGTCGGGAACTGCACCCTGTTAACTTGGTGTCGTGGAATAATGCGCGTGATTACTGCACTTGGAAGGGCAAGCAGCTGCCGACGGAGGCGGAGTGGGAGAAAGCCGCACGCGGTACCGATGGCCGTCGTTGGCCGTGGGGTAATAATCTTAACCGTAAGTATCTCAATACCTACTACAGTGCGCGTCACACCACGCCAGTTACTGCGTACCCGAAGGGTGCTTCACCGTATGGTGTAATGGATATGGCGGGCAATGTCAGCGAGTGGACGGCGACCATGTTTGCGCCCTATCCCGGCAGCAATGTAGATTCAGCCACACTCCATCCGCAGCAATTGGATACGCGCTACCATCAGAGCTCGGATAAGGTAGAGCGATCCGAGTATCGGGTGCGGCGAGGGGGGTCGTGGAAGAGCGATCCTTTTGCCACAGCTAGCTACCACCGTAACTATTCATTACCGAACTATGCCTCGGACTTTTTCGGATTTCGTTGTGCCTCGGAGGAACCATGAAGCGCATTGCTGTTGTCAGTTTTATTTTGGCACTACTTCCTGCCACACCAGCTTGGGCATTGGATAGCTATCGCTATCTGCATGTGACCATTAAGACGCCAGAGATTATTTTTGTTTTTCTGTTTTTTTTGGTGATGGCTCCACTGATTGTGTTGATGATCCTTTACTGGTATACCGCCATGCAGAAGGACGATCAGGACGATAGTGATGAGTAAAGCATTGAATATCATGCTACTTGTTGTGCTGTTTCCTTTGATGGCACAGGCGGCGACCTCTACGGTGGCCGTGACGAGGCCTGTTTCTAATCCGATGGTGAGTGCCGAGCAAATGATCATAAAATTTAATGCCGGAACGCACGATGAAGAGAGCGCTGAACGAAAAATAAGCATCAAGAGCAAGCATGAAGTGTTGTTCTGGATGGGGGCGGCGCTGCTGATTGGTCTGCTATTGACCGGAGGCTTTGGTATTGCGGTAGGTGTCTTGGGCAAGGATCTGTTCGTTGCGCATATGATTTGTGCAGGGCTGACGGTTACGCTAGCGATTGCCCACGCGATCACCGCTTTCGTCTGGTTTTGGCCCTATTAACAGGTAACCACTCCACCCATTTCCGATCTCCCCCGCTGGCGGCGTTAAAAAAACACCCATTGTAACTACTCAGCTCACTCCCGGTTTTTCTGATAGCGGCGTTGAAAAATGCGCATTTACAGTAGTAAACTCCGCTTTTTCGCCTTGCTATCAGGAAAACCAGAAGCAATATGCGTAGTTACTGAGTATTTTCAAGGGGTGTTGTTTAGCTACATTAGCAGAGGGGGATCCCTTAATATCTCAGTTTTCGTAGCACAACGCTTGATTGGTATTGTTGTTTTTCTAATATGCCTATCTATCTAATTATCAACACGCTTTATGCCGCATCCGGCATTACCGCCCTGGCTTACGAGGTGTTGTGGATGCGGCCAATCGGGTTGCTGTTTGGTATCTCTAACTTTGGCGTGGTGGTAACGGTGTCTGCTTTTATGGCTGGACTGGGTTTGGGTAGCCTGCTCGGCGCACGCCTGAATCCTACGGCACGGCAAGCCTTACAAGCTTTTGCTGCGCTTGAGCTTGCC
The DNA here is from genome assembly GCA_030950645.1 of Mariprofundales bacterium. Lineage (GTDB taxonomy): Bacteria > Pseudomonadota > Zetaproteobacteria > Mariprofundales > J009 > JAUZRF01. Next base: position 6,099 of record JAUZRF010000016.1, on the reverse strand, counting down.
GTTGCACTGTTTGCCCTGTTGTTACCATGGATGTTGCCACTGCTTGATCATACCCTGTTGCATGTGGCCGGTGGCATTGATATCGGTCACTGGCAAGGATTGGAGTTCCTGGTTTCTGGTCTGCTGTTGCTCGTGCCGGCTAGCGCATTGGGTCTTGCTTTTCCTTTGATGATGCGGGTGGCGCGTGCTGCCGATTGTTCGGTGGGGCTGATCTATGGCGTGAATGTGTTGGGAGGGGTGGCTGGTGCCTTGCTGCCACTGTGGCTGTTGCCACAATTTGGTTGGTCGCAAGCACTGCAGTTGGTGGCATTGTTGGGAGCATTGATCGCACTTTCTGCCTGGTGGAGTGCTGCTTACCTGATGTCTGCATCGAGATTTAGTATCACGACGGAGGCCACGCTGGGCTCGGCACCACCAATGGTTGACCTGCTCGCCTATGCTGGGATTGGTGCGGGTGCGCTGATGTTGGAGATTGCGTGGACGCGCATGTTTGGCATGGTGCTGTTGCGCACGGAATATGTGCTGGCGCTGCTGCTGGCTATATTTCTGCTGGGCATGGGGCTGGGAAGTCTGCTCTCTCGTTGGTTACCGATTCGCGCTGCGCTACATGCTTTGCCGTGGATTTCTGCGCTGGCCGTGTTGGGGTCATTGGTTGCCTGGCCATGGTTGGGGCAGTGGGCGGGAAATGCGCAGTTTGGCTCCTTAGCTCAGGCGATGGCAGGGCAGGGCGGCATGTTGGCGCTGCTCACTTTGCCGGCAACGCTAGCACTTGGCGCCTGGTTGCCGTTGCTGGTTCGCCACCTGGCTCGCGGTTCGGACGGGCATGACACAGGTGGCTCCCATACCTCTGCGGCTTGGCTTTACGGTGTCAACAGTGCGGGCGCAGCGGTGGGTGCAATTTTGGCGGGGATGGTGTTGATGCCCGCTATTGGCACTCCGGCCACCCTACTGCTGGCGGCGTTGTTGCTGGCGGTTTGCGGCATGCGTTGGGTGGATGACCAGCGCTGGTGGCTGTTGTTGCCGTTGTTTGTTTTGCTGGCATGGCCGTGGCACCGCATGCCATCACCTGACAAACTCTCCCCTGCGGTGGCCGATACCCACCAGATCTCTCGCTTTGAGGATGCGGTCAATGTTACCCATGTGGTGGAGCGCCCCGATGGCCAACGCTTGCTGTTGGCAGATCTTCAACGCATGGATGCGGCTACCGATCCGACCTCGGTGGAGGTGCAAAAAAATCAGGCACGCCTGCCATTGATCTTGCACCCCCATCCCAAGCGGGTGCTGTTTTTGGGGTTGGGCACAGGCATTACTGCTGCAGGATCGTTGCCATGGCACAATTTGAAACGCACTGCGGTGGAGCTCTCTCCGGGAGCAATTGCAGCCTCTGCTAATGCGTTTGTATTGGTCAATGGAAATATTGATCACTATACCACCGTTGTTCATGATGATGTGCGCCGTTTTCTGCGTCGGGACACCGGCAAGTACGATGTCATTGTTGGTGATCTATTTCATCCCGATATGGCTGGGCGCGGTGCGTTGCTCTCTATCGAACAGTTTAGGCGTGTGCGCCAGCGCCTTGCTCCCGGGGGTATTTTTACCCAGTGGCTGGCAATGAATCAGTTTGATGTTGCTGGCCTTAAGGTAGTGATGGCCACTTTTCACCATGCCTTTCCGCATGGAGTGCTGTTTATTGATGGTTATCGACTAGCACTGGTTGCGCGACCAGGCACTCCACTGCGTCTCCCCGTGGCCGTGCCGCAGGGTGGTGATGGTGGTGAGGGGTGGATGACTTGGGCTGGTCGGTTGTGGGGAGAGATTCCCGATTTGAATGCGCCACTGCAGAGTGAATGGCGACCGGTAATTGAATATAGTCTGCCCAAACTGCACTACCGTCGTGAGGGGCGGACGCTGGTTGATGTGTGGCAGTGGCTTTTTACTTTGCGTGCCAGTAATGCTGTGGCGCTGCATCTGCTAGCTGTTCCTAAGGCGCAGCAGGAGGAATTTGTGCGTGCCCGCAGCGCAACTGAGTTCAATGTGCGCTCCTGGATTGCACAGCTGCTCGGTAATGACCCTGCGACACGCCATTGGTTGCGGCAGGCTTATATCGCTAACCCTAAGAATCGCTGGGCCAGCTTTGCGGTGGCGGATCGCTTAATGATGGCGATTGAGCAACATCGTCTGCCGAAGGGCTTTAGCCGTAAGCGCGCGCTGCTTCAACTCTTGTATATTCGTCCCGACCATGAACAAGCACTGCGTGCTATGATTGCGTTAACGGTAGATGACCCCGTAGCACAGCAGAAATGGCGTGATCGCTTGCACCATATTGCACCCTTAGCGCGGATTGATTAGAGTGACAGAGATGGGAAAGTATTTTTTGCATGGTGTCGCCTGGCTGCTGGCGACACTCCAGTACCAGGAGGTGGCACGGCATTGCTTGGCACCCATTTCCATTGGTCATGCGGAGATCGGTGTGTATCCAAAATCTAAACCGCCCCTTTACGGAGTTATTTATGGCTATTGATGTCAACGCCTATGCCGGACGCCTGCACCCTTCACGGCGCATGGTGCAGATTATTACACTGTTGTTGCTGGTTTTGATCCCCGTTACCGGCATTTTCCGCATCGATCCGATGGATGGTGCATTTATCGTTGGTAGCCGTGAGATCTGGTTCTCTGATATGTTTATTGTGCTCGGGTTTTGGATGTTTGTTGCCAGCCTGTTGGTGATTTTTTATTCGCTTGCTGGGGCTGTGTTTTGCGGTTGGATGTGTCCACAAAATTCGGTGTCGGAGTGGGCGAACCATGTTACCCAGCGTTTGCTGGGTCGCAATGCCCGTATGATGGATATGACTGGCGATGAGATGCAGGTGGCGCTTCGTCGGAGTAGTTGGGTCAATAAACTGGTGTTGTTGCTGCTATTGCTGGGCGCATCCATGGTGATTGCTCTGGTGCCGCTGCTCTATTTCTATCCGCCATCGGCGATTTGGTCATTCATCACCTTCGCTGAGGACGCCCGGTTGGCGGGATCCTTGCATTGGATCTATACCGTCTGCGTGGTATTGGTGTTTCTTGATGTGGCGGTGATTCGTCACCTCCTGTGTCGCTACATGTGCATTTATCGTATCTGGCAACACTCTTTTAAGACGAGCTTTACCCTTAGAGTTCAGTATGATGAATCACGAAAAGATGATTGTGTTAGCTGTCAATTCTGTGCGGACCGTTGCTTTATCGAGATTGATCCGCGAAACACGGTGGTTTTTGATAGCTGCGTGAATTGTGGTGAGTGCATTGTAGCCTGCGATGAGCTCCATCAAAAAAGCAACAAGCTTGACCATGGTTCATTGCTTAGCTTTGTGGTGGGGAAGAGTGCGCAGCCTAAGCCAGTGCTGGGTAGATTGAGTGATTTTGTATTTCGAGCCAAAACCGCGCTGGCATTTACGCTGGTTGGCGGCGCGATGTTGGTGTCGGGGCTCTATTACTATCAGCCGGAATCTTTGACGGTATATCGTTCGGGTGTTTCACAAGGGGATAATTTGCTCATCTATCGTGTTGAGGTGGCGCATAAGTTGTTTGCGCCGGCTACGGTGCATCTGCGGGTGGAGGGGCTGAAGACGAAGAATTTTCATTTGGCAAAAGATACGGTCAGCTTTGATCACCCTGGTCGCAAGGATGTCAAACTTACCCTATCGGTAGATATGACGAAGGGTCTGCATCGCTTCCGGGTGGTGGCGAAAAGCGATGCTGGTTGGCGAAAAGTGTTTAATGTGGTGCATTATGCGGCAGGAGGTGTGCAGTCATGAGTGATGAAGAGAAGGTGGTTCCGAGTGAGCCTAGTGAGCCTAGTGAGCAACCACTGGGTGCGGTGGACAGTGCTTGGGGTAAGCTCCCTGATGACCACTTTGGTTACGCTAGCGAAGAGGAACGCATTGAGAAACGCGGGCTGGAGGATTGGGAGCTCGCCGAGCAGGTGCAGCATAGTAGCAAACGGGTGCCTCGTTGGTTTATTGCGGTGATTGTGGCGGTGGTGATTGTGGCCTTCACCCTTACTGAACCGTTTTGGGGTGATCGTCCCGGTCACCATCGGCCCTGGTTTGACTGGGGGGATGTGATTGCAGTGGTCTATTTTCTGGTAGCTGCGGTCTTCATCAACTTTATGGTCAATAACTTTGCACCAGCAGAGGAGGAAGGAGAAGAGGAGGAGGACGAGGAGTCACCGAGCGATCCCTCACGAGGGGAACATTGATGCGACTCGGTATGGCGTGGTTGGCGTTGTTGTTGCTGGCGGCATGTTCGCAGCCAGAGATCTCTGCCGAGCGTAAGCAGTTGATCGCATCGGATGACCCCGGTGCGGTGGCGTTGCGGGCGTATTGCAACACCTGCCACGCTGCGCCGATGCCCAAACGCCACCGCGCCGCCGAGTGGCCTTCGGTGGTGGCACGGATGGAGTTGCACCGGATGCACCGCAGTTATGAGAAAATTGGTGCGGGGGATCGCGCAGTATTGCTCCATTTTTTACAGGCTGGAGCTAAGCTTTGAGGTGGTCGCTACTGCTGTTGCCACTGCTGTTTGGGTGGTCACTATTGCTGAATGGGTGTGATGAGAAGCCGGCTTGGATAGCTCCAACACAGAAATGGCAAGATTTCTCGCTTCATGTTGAGACGCGGCCAACCACATTGCTGCCGGGAATGAATGAGTTTCTGGTGATGGCCAGTCGTCAGCAGCATGGATTTGTGAATGATTTGGTGGTGCACATTCGTACCACCTCATCACGCTGGCGTCAGGCGATACCTGATGGCGCGTTGGGGGTTTACCGCCGCGCTTTGCCAGTGAGAGATCTGAAGCATGGTCAGCTTTTTGTTCGGTTAGATAAGGATGGTACGCTCGGAGAGTTGGTGTTTCCGTTGGCTCCGGCGCAGAAATGATGCGGAGATCGCCCTTGGTGGCGCCTCTGCTGATTGTTGTACCCCTGCTCGCAATGGCTTCTCCACCGCACTCCACCGCAGCAGATGTGTCTTCCGCGCATGTGCAGCGAGGATTTGTGGTGGCGGAGGTGCGTTGCAAGCATTGTCACTTTCTTATTCGTAGCAATCGTAAGATCGGTCCGGGCCTATTGGGGGTGTTTGATCGTGCGCCAACGATTAGCGGGGTTCCATTTGCACGCTGGGATGCGGAGGCGCTTGATCGTTGGCTCACCAACCCCCGTGCGGTGAAGCCCAACACCGAGATGCGTACTCCACCAATTGCCAAACGCGACCGCGCTGATGTGATTGCCTGGATGGCAACCAACTACTAACTCTTATTTGGCATACCCGCCGCTTGGCGGATAAATTGCGACACCCGCGCCTTGATTTGATCGCGCGCGCGGCGAAAAGCAGCCATGATCTCCTCTTCTGTGCCAGTTGCCTTGGCAGGGTCGTCGAATGGCCAGTGCTGCTTTTCGCAACGGGTCGGCACTAGGGGGCAGTGTTTGTCGGCATGGCCGCAGACGGTGATGAGCAGATGCAGTGTGGGCAGGATTTCAGGGTTGAGAACTTCCGATTTTTGTTTGGAGATATCCACCCCTGCCTCGGCCATTACTGCGATGGCGCGCGGGTTTTTTCCATGTGCCTCGATGCCGGCGGAGAACACCTCAAAATGGCTCGCTCCGAGTTGCCGCAACCACCCTTCAGCCATTTGGGAGCGGCACGAGTTGCCGGTGCAGAGAAATAGGATGCGTTGTTTGGTCATGCTTTACCTCGCGGGCTGTAACTACTCAGATTGCTTCCGGTTTTCCCGATAGCGGCGTTAAAAAATGCTCATTTACAGTAGTAAACTCCGCTTTTTCGCCTTGCTATCAGAAAAACCGGAAGCAATCTGAGCAGTTACGATCTTTTGTAACTACTCAGCGCACTCCTAATTTTCCCGATAGCGGCGTTGAAAAATGCTCATTTACAGTAGTAAACTCCGCTTTTTCGCCTTGCTATCAGGAAAACCGGAAGCAATCTGAGCAGTTACAGTCATTTTCTGGTAGGGGTGCTGAGTAGTTATCGTGGAGGGTAACACTACTCAGCTCACTTCCGATTTTCTCGATAGCGGCGTTAAAAAATGCTCATTTACAGT
>JAUZRF010000015.1 GCA_030950645.1 Mariprofundales bacterium | reverse complement strand
TCGCATCCAAACTGGCATCAGCCAGTGTTAAGCTTACGCCCTGCTTTTTCGCATGACGCCACAAGCGCAGGCGGAAAAGCCAGTTGTTTAGCATTTTTTATCCACTTGTAAGTGAAAACTAATATCCCAAAGAGGAAAAACAAAAGCTAACCGATGTTCATATAACAATGGTTTCTTCGTCGCAAATGCTGCCATCCACCGATCATAAAAATTACGATCATGACGTGATTCTTTATCATAAACCACCGATACTTTTTTAAATCTAGCTGGCGAATACCCATATTTAAATAGCTTCTCGCTCTCGATAAAATAATCAAAGCTGCGCGAGGTAAATGCTCTTAAATGCGTCGGGTCGTTGTGATAATGCGCGCTGCTCATGGATGGTGAAACAATAAATACATCTGCATTAGGCTTACCAATACGATAGATTTCTTCCATCGTGCCAATCACATCGGGCAAATGTTCCATCACATCATTACAATAAATGGCATCAAATGTATTATCTTGAAATGGCAACGGATTATGCGCTAAATCAACAAGTACATCGGCATCCGAGCCTGCAATCATGTCTATACCTATACTACCGCCGACTTTACTAAAGCCGCAACCCATATCCAATACCCGTTTCACAGCTTCATCCTCACCCATACAATTTTCCACCTCAATAACAAAGCCCCCCATTGCCTGCAATCATTCGCCAACGATGCACGAAGAAACACAGATGCTCGACGCGTATGATTGGATGCCAGCATCATGGTTGCTAAATTGCGATATAAATCTGCTTGCTGTTTCCGCCATGATGCTTGCACATCAGGCTGCAATAAAACATCCGCAAATAAACTTTTGATTTTCTTGTGCATATGCCAACGGTTGCGATATGCCACCGTCTTATGACACCCCGTGCCTAAAGAACCTTCATGTTGATAAATCAAGCATAACACTTTATCGATATAACCCAATGGGCTAAGCGAAGCCGCGCGCAAGTAGTAATCGTAATCTTCCAACACTTTAAGATGAACATCAAAGCCTTGTAAACGATTGACCAAAGTGCGGCGAAACATAAAGACATTTGTCCCCAACCGATAACCCTGCAATGCCAAAGCCAACACATCACCTTCTGCCTTGATATGCGCCAATGATACTTCAGGCTCATCACCATACATCACTTCTTGCCCAGCATCATTCACCCATGCCCAATTGGAATAACACCAATCCACAGCCGCATGTTTTTCTAAATAAGCCATTTTTTCTGCAATATTATCAGCATGATACATATCATCCGCATCTAAAAAACATATATAATCGCCCTGAGCAGCCAATAAACCACGATTTCTAGCGGCTGCTGCACCTTGATTTTTTTGTTGAATATAAACCACTTGCCCAGCATATGCCTGCATCACAGCAGACGTATTGTCGGTTGACCCATCATCAACAACAATAATCTCAATATTGGCATAGCTCTGGTTGAGCACGCTATCCAAGGCTCGAGCGAGATAATGTCCATAGTTATAGGTGGGAATGATCACTGTAACCAAAGACCGTGTTTTCATGCCGACTAAAGCAATCCAAATCTTTCTGCGGCCACTTTGCGTATAAAAAATACATTGATGGGGCCAGTACGCAGGCTTGACTCTACCGGTATCAATTTGCCCGATACATACGCATTAAACGGCGAGCAATTATCGGAACCAAATGCCAGAAAACCGAGTGAGAGCATGAAATGTTCAATTTTAACACACAAGTGATAGATATCCGCTTCTTGTTCCACCATTTCCACCATTACAACAATATCCTGATTTGTTTGAAGTGTGTATTCTGCGCCCTTTAATACTTCAAAATCATATCCTTCCGCATCAATTTTGATGAAATCAACACGGTTAATCGCATTGTTGTTACAGAAATCATCAAGTGTAATAACTTCAACTTGAATCGGGGTCTCAGAACGCATACCCGCATCACTGCCTCCCTGATAGACAAGCGAACCTATTCCCTCATTATATCCCTCAGCAGGATAAAAATTGCCAAATTCGGATTTTGAGCCGACTGCGGATGGTACAATTTGTAAGTTTGTTAACTCATTTAGCTTTCGATTACGACGCAACTTAGTGAGAATGTTCGGACTGGGCTCAAACGCATAGACAGCACCATTATCTCCAACCGCCGTTGCTGCCATCAATGCGTACTGCCCAACATTCGCGCCCACATCTATCACCACATCGCCTGAACGAAGTAATCGTCGTACCGCAACAACATCGCCCGGTTCGTAATAGTGGAAACAGTAAATAAAACGTTCGATAAAACTTCCCATATCTAAATCAAAAGTAATGCCATCTTTATTCGTAAAAAGAATAGGGCTGGATGTATGCCCCGCCGCTCCATGGCGCAAATACTCCTTGAGCCAATCCACTGGAGCGTTGCGTAGATACCACAGTGCAATATCATAGATCGGCCTGCTGTTGCCGATAGAAAAATCCCATAAACTCATCGTACCCTCACTTGACAAACAGATATTTTCTAAGAATTACCGGACAATAGCCACCCAACCATTCCAAATCTGAGCTGTCGAGCAAACCGATAATTCGTATAGCGATCAGATATAGCAACATGTAGGTACCCACGCAAATTAGCAAAGGCGCAATGGCAGCGACTCGTGATTCTGGCACGCCCCAGTGTCCGCCAAAATAGAGGTAGGCCAAACAAGCAACTGCCGGTGCCAAATTAGCCCATAGCACACGCATAAACAAGTTCACATCCAGCCGACGCGCCCGGTTAAAATCACGGCAGAATCGCAGGTATACCAAGCCACTTGTTACCATTAGTGTCATCGATGTCGCATACAACACCCCCACATACCCCAAAGAAGATGCCAGTAACCACGACAAAAGCAGATTGGAAACAGCCTGAATTAACGAAATATACATCACCGGCTTGCTCCAGCCCATGCCCGTTCCAACATTGTACGCCACGGAAACATTGACTGTGCTCCAGAAGCCAAAACTCAGCACAATAACGGCGTAATAGACATCAGGTGATACATACCCCAGCCACAACTGAATCACGAAAGGAGCCGTGATGCATAAGCCGACGAACAGAGGTGTGGAGACCATCCACAGATATTTCGATCCCCGTTCGTAGATCATCCACAGACGCACGGTATCACCATTGGCATGCAACTGTGAAATTACCGGAAAGATTGCCGAGGTGAGAAGGTAGGGGATCTGGCGCAACAGTGAGGCGACCTTAGCGCCAAGATCATAGGTAGTGACGAAGTAAAGCGGTGTCAACACAGCCAAAATAATCTTGTCGGCCTGATAGCTGGCCAGTTCGGCCAGTTGCGCGGTTTGCAGGTGCAGACCGAAAGGCAACATCTGTCGAATCCTCTTGACGCTGATATAGGCGGGGCGAAAAGCCAGTTTTGGGAAAACATGAACGGAAAACCCCACCAAAATCGCCAGTTGCACCAAATAGACCAGCGTTACTGCAATCATCAGTCCCAAAATCCCATATCCGAAATGCAGCACACTCCACACAGTTAGCACATTGATCAGAGAAGCTGAAATGGAAACGATGACAATCAGATCGTACCGTTGCATGCCGCGCAAAAAACAGTCGAAGATTCCCATCAAACCCATCAACATGAACACTAGCGGACCAAGATAGGCCACAGCCAGGGCGTCGCTGCGCAAGGCGTCTCTGACATGCATCATCGTGACCAACCCATCCGCGATCGACCACGCAACCAAAAGAATCAACAGACCCATCAGGAAATTGAATGCCAACGCTGAAAACAGAGTTGTATTCAACTCCTTCACACTCTCTTCCTCTGCCAGCCGAGCCACTTCCCGCACCACTGAGACACCGACACCAAGATCCATAAAGGAGAACCAAGTCGAGAAGGTCCAGAACAGCGCCCATAGTGCAAATCGTTGATCCCCCAAATACGATAAAATAAGTGGGGTAAGCAAAAAATTGACTAGGATCAACCAAACACGGCCCACTGCATTGAAGGCGGTATTGGTGATGATGCGATTAGCGATCATTGTCGACCAATATGTGATCGTAGAAACAGTTCAAACACACTTTGGACAATCACGCCCCATCTCGTCGTGCATTGATGGTGTCCGAAATACGGTGCGCCAATCGATCCAGCCGGTATTTTCTCATATAGGGCCAGATGCGGGAGTCTTTGAACCGCAAATAGTTCTTTGAAATCTTGACCCGAAAGATATTCGGGTCATCGTCATCAATCTGAATGCGGCCGATGCAATAGGGGTGTGGTCGTTGTTTGGTCGGGCATTTGGTCAGAAATCCCTTGATGCCGTGCGATTGCAGAACTGTCCGCACCGCTTTTCCGGGAATGCCTTCGCGAACCGAGACATACTCTAGTGGAACCTGCAACTGACTGGAGAAAAAACTCACCGCTTCATCGATCTCCCGGATCAAATCATCTTGCATCGTCTCATGATAGATGCGCCCACCAAGCAGGTAGGCACCTAGGCTAAAGCCAGAAGCAATCAGCCCTCGCGCGCCGTCAATATCCATGCACGGACTCGCCATGCCACCAACGGTTAATGATGATCCCAAATCGGGGAGCGCCACAAAAAAGGTGGCAGGAAACCCCAGTTTGGACAAGATCGGCGCAACATATTCGCTCGCATCACGGTAGCCGCCATCAAAGGTCAGGGTGAGGAGTTGATCGGCAAGGGGTGTGGAGCCCTCCGCCATGGCCATCGCATCCGACAGCGAAACTACCCGGTAGCGGTTTTCGCTCAGCCAGGCCATGTCGCGGGCAAAGGCTTGCGGCAGCATGCCGTCCTCCATCGCCGCAGTCGGATAGTCACCCACATTGTTGTACATGATTGCGCGAATGTTCTTCACTCTATTTTCTCCACAAACTCACAGTCTCAATATGGCCGCTTTCGGGGAACATCTCCAGCGCATGCAATCGTTGAAGGCGATATCCTTGATTCGCTACGCTGATGGCATCTCGTCTTCCGCTGGCTGGGTCGCAGTGGATCATGATGAGTTGGCGCGGCAAAAGTTGTCCCATCATGGACGCTACGCGTCGCGCACCCTTGCGAGGGGGGTCGAGAATCAGGAGATCCGCACCGGTGAAGGGGGCGGGGTCAAAGCGATCAAACAGATTCACCTGCCGGTATTGTGCCGAAATGGCTAGGGTCTTGGCAGAGCGGTTGGCTAGGTTGATTCCGTCGGGGTTGCTATCGGCACCCATGATCTGACGGTTTGCACCAGCTAGCGGCAATGAGAGATTGCCACTGCCGCAAAATAGATCGACAATCCGCGAAGCGTGCGCGCACTGACCAATTAGCCACTGAACCAGTGCCCAGTTGGCTTGATGACTCGCTTGGAGAAAATCGACTGGGCCAATGCCGATGGCAATCTCACTACCACCTGCCGCAGGCAGAGTGTCGTGCAGACGGTGCACGGGTCGGTTCCATGGGGCGATCATGGCATCGGTTTGCCACCACCACTGGATGGGGAGGTCATCAAGATGATCAAAAGGTGGCGTAGGGTTGTCCGCAGGGGGCGACTTCAGCACCAGATGGATGCCATCCTGCAGCACGGTGGCGGTGATGGTCTCAACCAACGGTAACGATCCGGTGCGCAGCGCTGCGTTGAGGCGTTGGTATAGCGTCCGCAATATTGGTTCTACCACGACACATTCGCCAGCGGCTACCAAATGGTGGCTTCGCCTTTGTCGAAATCCTAACAACACCGCCCCATCCGCGTTCCGAGCAGTATCTGCTGTGGCCACATGCCAGCACACCCGCCGTCTAAGCGCCGATTTTGGTGATCGGGGTAGCCAATCAACGACTACATCGTCATGAACTATCGGGTGATACGCTTCACGAACCCAGTGCAGTTTGATGGTCTGTTGCGCAGTGGTGGTGACATGTTGCAGTGCACAGCCACCACAGGTATCGGCTACGGGGCAGGGAGGGACGCGACGATCGGAAGAGGGCTGCTTCACCGCATGCAGATAGCCACGCTGCATGCCGCGGTGACGCTGTTGGGGGACAACCTCTACTACCTCACCAGCTATGCATCCGCCCACCAGTAGCGAACCCTGTGCGGTGTGTACCAGTGATTCACCTCCAGGAAGGAGCGATTGTACTTGTCCTGGGATCGGCGTAGCCACAGGGGGTGTCCTCGCCGTCAATGGTTATGAGCGGGCGGTTAAGCGCGCCAACTGTCGCCAGAATGCATCGTGAAAAAACTCCACCACCAGAGCGCGGGTACCCGATCCGGAACGCAGCACTGAGCGTCGTGACCAGTATTGGCTGCCATTGGGCAAAACAAACCGCGCGATGCTTAGATCGGAACGCGCCAAGGAGATGCCGCGATCGATCAGGAGGTTGCCCAAGGGTTTGTCACCACTCTCCAATTGTGTCATCAGTTCGGCGGGAACGCCATCTAGTGGCAACACCGATTCGGCATCGATCATGACATGATTGTTGTACATTAAGGATACTTGGCGCCGCAGTATTGGCTCGGTGGCTGGGCAATCCAGCAGATTGGATTCGCTGGACAGAACGCCGTCAACAAATTGATCGCGTAGGCGCACTTTGACGCTGAGCCCAAAATGGCGTTCAAGAAACCGTGTCAACGATCCGGTTGCGGTGAGCACCATTTCAGTGGCATGGGGAACTTGCGCATGCCATTGCCGTGCTGGAATCCATTGCTGCGCATCAATATCACCGAAAAACATAGCCCCATGTTGCGACGCCAAGTGGTGGGGTCAAGCTTGGGCTACCTCCATGATAGACCTTCTTATGGAATGGTTTTAGTTGCTTTGTCGTTGCATGCGTTGGCGTAGGGCCTCGATGCGTTTGCGATTCACCCCCAAATCCGAACGGCCAACACGCGAAGCTGAGCGCCAATTGATCTGCTTGTGTGCCGCATCAACTTGGGCTTCAACATCATCAACATAGCGAAATAACCGAGAGGTGAAGGTGGCGCGTAGGTAGTGGCCATCATTGATGATTACCGTCCCTCCAAGCTGGTTGATGGCTGCGGCGAGGTGTTGCAAGGGCTGGTTCGTGCGGATCGGAAAGGGTGCAATGGAATGCTCGGCATCACCAATCGGGGTCTCGCTGCTAACACAGTTGGGGGAGTTGGGGCATGGGCGTAGTTGGCCCTTCACCAGGCCCAGCACCGGTGTGTGGTGTGACTGCACGGCCAGTACTATGCCACCAATGATGATGATCAGGCCGATGGTGAATAGGATGTAGAGCAGGATTTTCACCGCGCGATAAGGCCACAACAGCGCTTGAACTTGCGGCCACTACCACATGGACAACGGCCATTGCGCAGGATGTCGCTAAGCCGACAATCGCCATCGACATAGAGCCAGCAACCCTGCGCGCGCACAAAGCGACTAACCTCGTGTAACCGCTTACCTCCGGCAGCGTGGGCATAGCTGGCAATAAACTCCACCACACCGACCGAGTCTTGCTCCGAGCCATGCTCGGTGCGCACGATTTCCAATCCGATCCAGCGCAGCGTGGTTCCACCCAGATCGTTCGCTACGGGTCGCGTGTCTGGATGCCATGTTTTTAGCAGGTAATTGAGATCCTTTAATACATACGCACTGTAACGCGAACGCATTAGCGCCTCAGCACTTGGTGCTGGTGCCCCATGGTGGGTAAGCCATCGTCCACAGCATTGCGCGAAGCTATGGCCAGAACCACAAGGGCAATGGTTGCGAGGCCATCCGCATTGGGTGGTGCGCGTACTAGGTAAAGTTTGACTCTGCTTCATTAATGCGGGAGAAGCCAATCATCGTTGATCGGTTTTGCAAGCACCTTTACCTCTGGAAGTGCACTCCAGAGCGCGTTAGCCTTGCAGTCTATGGGGATGCGAGACAGGGAATGGATAGGATGGATTATATTGCATATACAGAAGGTTATATTGAATACTGATGGGTTTACCTCAGCTTGGCGGTGATTGACTCTCCTACCTCCACCTCGATTGCCTCGCTGGTGGCATTGCGACGGAAGGCGATGACAATGCGGCTGTTGAGCGGCTCGATTTGCGCACCGTTGGCCGGTGGGCATTCGTCGCGTCTACGCGGACGGGGGATGGAGTTTGACGAGGTGCGCCGCTATCAGCCTGGCGATGATGCGGCTACCATCGACTGGAAGGTGACTGCCCGGAAAGGGGTGCCACACACCAAGCTGTTCCATGAGGAGCGTGAGCGTCCGGTGTTGCTGTGCATTGATTACCGTCAGGCGATGTTTTTTGCCACGCGCGGAGTGCTCAAGGCGGTGTTAGCGAGCCGTCTCTCCGCGCTTTATGGTTGGAGTGCGATCAACCATAGTGATCGCGTGGGGGCGTTATTGTTTGATGATACCCGCGTGTGGGAACAGCGCCCAGCGCGTGGCCGGCGCGCCTTGTTGCATCTGTTTTACCGTTGCTGCAACCATCCGAACTGGGATTACCCTTTAGCACCGGTGGCATCACCGCTTCAGTTTAAGCAGGTATTGCTGCATCTACGACGCGTGGCGCACTCTGGCAGTTTGGTGGTGCTGGTGACAGATGGCCGAGGGTTGGATCAGGGGGCTGAGGCGGCACTGGCAGCAGTGGCGCAGCATAACACTATGATTCTAATATTGATTAGTGATCCTATCGAGCGCAATTTACCATCTGGTGGCAACTACCCGATTCACGATGGGAACGGGCTGGTGGTGATTAATGGTGATGATGCCAAACTGCGTCAACGCTATGCTCAGCAGTTTTCCGACCGGTATGAAGCGGTGCGTCAAATTAGTCGCCGTCGGGGGATTCATCTGCTGGAGATCTCCACCGATGATGATCCGTTTGATCTGTTGGCTACCCCGAACGCACGATGAAAGGTGCGGCATCGCTGGCGCAACTGCGCGATATTCACCTGCCCGATGCGGTAAGTTGGTGGCCGCCAGCGCTTGGTTGGTGGCTGCTATTCGGATTGGTTTTGCTGCTGGTTGCGCTCTTCTTTTATTGGCGCTTGCGGATTCAACCCGGACTCCGTGCGCGTCGCCAATTACAACAGCAGCTTGATAGCGAGCTTTCACAAATTTCAGCGAGTTATGAAAAAGATAGCAATGCTATTGCGGTCTGTTCCCAGCTCTCCGCACTAATGCGACGGGTGGCTCTGCACTGTTTTTCTGATGTCCAAGCTGCAGGATTGCAAGGTGATCGCTGGCTGAGGTTTCTTGATCAGCAGGCACTGGTTGATACCAGTTTTACTGGCACTGCGGCAGGGGCGTTGCTGGTGCAGGGAGCATACCAAGCGCAAATTGAGGATGATGGCGTGGCTGCATTGATTGCCCAGTGCAGTGATTGGATGAAAGCTGCACTCAAGCAGGCAGCGCGATGATCCAGCTGGGTTGGCCGTGGATGTTGGCAGCGTTGCCACTGCCGCTACTCGTCTACTGGCTGGCTCCCGCAGCCAAAAATGGTGGCGAATCGGCATTGCAAGTGCCGTTTGGCTCGGACTTCCGTCAGGCCGGGGCAGGGCAGGGCGGGCATGCCAATGCCAGAGGCTGGAAACGAAAGCTACTACTGGCGACGATGGTTTTGGCTTGGTTGCTATTGGTGTTGGCTGCGGCACGACCACAATGGCTGGGCGATCCGGTGGCGTTGCCGGTCAAGGGTCGGGATTTGATGCTGGCGGTTGATCTCTCAGGCAGCATGCAGATTCGTGATTTCGTGCGCAATGGTCATGCGGTGGATCGCCTTACGATCACCAAAGAGGTGGCTACTGATTTTATTCAACGGCGTAAGGGTGATCGTATCGGCCTGATTCTGTTCGGCAGTCAAGCCTATATTCAGACACCGCTCACTTTCGATCACGCTACGGTTGAACAGTTGCTGGCTGAGAGCGCCATCGGCTTGGCTGGCAAATCAACCGCTATTGGCGATGCGATTGGCCTAGCAGTGAAACATCTCTCTGCCGATGGCTCCGATGGTGCTAAGGATCGGGTGCTGATACTGCTCACCGATGGCGTCAACACCGCCGGTACGCTATCACCGACTCAGGCGGCGAATCTGGCCAAAAATGCTGGCGTTCGTATTTATACCATTGGTATTGGTGCCGACTCGATGGTGCAGCAAACCCTCTTTGGCTCACAACGGGTCAACCCATCGGCGGATTTGGATGAAAAGATGCTGACCACCATTGCAAATAAAACTGGCGGCCACTTTTTCCGAGCCAAAAACAGTCAACAATTGACCCAGATTTATCATGACATCGACGCCATCGAGCCGGTAGCACACGATGCCCAGTTCTTCCGTCCGGTGCGTGAATTGTTCATCTACCCCTTGGTAATGGCGCTTAGCTTGGTATTCGGCATGATGCTGATTCGCGAACTACTATCGAATAGCAGTTGAAGGAATATGATACTGCATCGGGCATTGATAGTTTATTCTGATTTGTGAACGCGCTATTGAGGAGCGGTGTGCGTAAATAGCGCAAGCACGGCTCTGTGAGGGGCTTGGGGACAATGATGGTATGGCAAGGACAAACACGAGCCAATCAATCAGAGCCCCAGTTTATTCGACACGCCGCTACCGGAAAGGACATGGGTGAGTTAAGTTGTTATATGATTAGTATGGTTGGTTGGCGGGGGATTTCTAGCTAGGCTTGCCCGCATGACACAAAAGAACCTCCCCTCATTGATCAAAATCCTATTGGCGCGATTGGGCACAATGCCGCTGGCCATTCTGTTGCTGATTGTGTTGGCATTGGCCTCCTCGATTGGCACGGTGCTGCTGCAAAACCAGGGGCAAACCGATTATCTGCAACAATTTGGCCCATTATGGTACTGGGTACTTCGTGCCCTTGGCATGTTTGATATGTACCACTCCTGGTGGTTTATCGCGCTGCTCGGCTTTCTCATGGCATCGGTTGGTGCCTGTCTGTGGCGCAATGTGCCACGGATGCTGGGTGAGATGCGGGCGCGCAAAATTACACTGCCGGATCGCATCTGGAAGCGGATGGAAAATCAGCAGCAGTGGGAGGTGAAGGGCACCAGTGTTGATCAAGTCGTCGCACAGGTACGAACACTGCTACCGGGGTGGGATTGGCTGCAGGATGAACGCGATGGTGCCACTTGGCTGAGAGGCGACCGCGGCCGCTACCATAAGTGGGGCTATATTCTAGTGCACTCCGCAATTTTGGTGATTCTGATTGGTGGGTGGTTGAGCGTGCACTATGGCTTTCGTGGTAATATGAGCGTTCCGGAGAAGGGGCAGGAGAAGGAAATTTCCTTTGTTCAAGGCTCCGGTGTGGGGCATTTAACGATGCCGTTTTCGGTTCGATGCAACAAATTTCATATTGAGTTTTTCCCTAATGGGATGCCCAAAGAGTTTCGCAGTAATTTGACGATCATTGATCATGGTAAGGAGGTGATGACCAAGGATATTATCGTCAATGGACCTCTGTACTACAAGGGGGTACGCATCTTTCAGGCCAGCTTTGGCGATGGCGGATCGGATATCAACTTGAAATTGTACCACTTGGATGGCTCTGGGACAACATCGATGGCGCACACTGCGGTTTATGATACCTGGAAGGATCCTACCACTGGGGTATCTTTAGAGATCACCGACTTTAAGCCCTACAATGTTGAAAACATGGGTGATCCAGGAAAGGCCAAGAAGTTCCAGGACTTGGGCCCGGCTGTTGAGTTTGTACTGCGTGGAAAGGGGTTGAAGTCAGTCAAGATCAAAAGCTTCATGAACCCCTTCGTGCTTGGTGATGATGATCGCGGTTCATTTATGATGGTCTCCTTAACAGGCGATGCCAAGGATTATCAAGCAGTTCCGTTGGGTCTGGACTTCTCCAACCCGAAAGAGTGGAAGCTGTTCAATGCCTTTGTGGGCAGATTGGCACAACGCACCAGTAAAAAAAGCGGTGAGTCGGGGAGAGAGGCCAACATTAACGCGTTCAAGCAAGCCGTGGTTGATGTGTTTGGCGACAAGAGACCGGCCAATCTCCCTCAGATGGGAACTCGGGTAGTGCAATCGGTGAAGACGCTGATGCAGATGCCTTGGCCATTCTTGCCCGTGCTGGAGAATTACGATCAGGTCTATTATACGGGGCTGCAATTGACCCAGGATCCAGGCATTAATGTGGTCTGGGTCGGTAGTGGATTGTTGGTGTTCGGACTGTGCATTATGTTCTATATGTCACATCGCAAGATTTGGTTGCGCGTTATTAAGACGGGTGAAACGGGCGTGAATCTGCATTTAGCGGGAAGATCCAACCGGAATCCACTTGCATTTACTGAGGAATTTCATCAACTCTTTAACAAGTTGCAGCAGGGTTGCGGAATCGACACTAAGTCTACCAAGGAGAGCTTATGACCAGCATCACTATGGATCAACCGCAACAGTCAAGGCTGTTTGCTGCAATACATCAAGGGAAAATTGCGGTGTTACGATGTTGGGCCTATCTCGGATTTATTGGCGGCGCCTCCGCTTTGGCGATGTTTGGTTCCAATTATAGTGAGTCTGGATATATTTTTCAGTTACTTAGCATGAGTGGTGTTGTTTGGGGTGGTGCTGGGATGCTGGTTGGTATCGGCGTTGGGGCGGTGTTGACGCGTAGTGATGACACCGATAGCCCAAATTGGCAGAGTAAACTGGTACCATGGCTTGATGGTGTGGTAGTGCTGCTGCTGTTGATGGGGCTGTGGACACTGTTTGAACCCGCTGCATCACAAATATCCTACACCGACCAATCCAACTTGGTCTCCGTCCGCACTATTATGGCGATGAAGGTGCTGTTTCTCTTTTCTGCTGCTTGCTATATTGCCCAGTTGTTTGCACCGGAATCGTTTATTGGCAAGGTAGCATCCTGGTGTGCTTGGGGCGGTGTTTATGCTGGCGGGTCGTCGCTCCTACTGCGCTGGTACGAGTCGTATCAGTTTCTAGGTGGTGAAATCGGCCATGCGCCAGTCTCTAATCTTTACGAAGTGTTTATCCTGCTATGCTGTGTCATCAGTATTATCTACCTCTCTTTTGAGCGCCGTTATCGCACTACCGGACTCGGTGCCTTTGTGATGTTTCTGGTGGCAGCTGCTGTTCTTTTCATCATCTGGTTGGGTTCGTATGGCGAGGCGGATATCAAGCCGCTGGTGCCGGCGTTGCAGTCCTACTGGATGAAGATTCATGTGCCGATGAACTTTGTCGGTTATGGATCCTTCGCGGTGGCCTGTGCAGCAGGAATGGCGTGGCTGGTGCGCGCCCGACTGGAGCGTTCGGGTAAAAACGCCAAACTTTTGGCTATTTTCCCCTCCCTTGATCAGCTTGACCAGCTCTCCTACCGTGCGGTATCAATTGGTTTTCCCGCCTTTACCCTAGCTACTATTCTCGGTGCGGTATGGGCATCACAGGCTTGGGGCGGTTATTGGTCATGGGATCCTAAAGAGACTTGGGCGTTGATCGTATTGTTGGTGTATGGTGCTTGGCTGCATGTGCGGGTTTCCCATGGATGGAGTGGCCGAGTACTGGCCTGGTGGTCGGTGACTGCCTTTGTCGTCACCCTGTTCTGCTTCGTTGGTGTCAACATGTATCTCTCCGGATTGCACTCCTATGGACACTTGGGGTAAGAAAAACACATCTTGCACGACAAAAGGCGGTGATTTGCCAACTAGCAATCAGTTTTGTCAGAATTGACGGCTTCGCAAGAGGTCATCAACGCACCCATGGATGGATGCGCAGGTTCACGGGCGGGTTTCTTTGCGGTGGAATCAAAATTAATCGGAGGAGCTTTTAACGAATGAAACGATCACTATTGATGGCTATTGCCATCGTCTTTGCTATGGGAATGGGCAGTCTGTCTGCCTTAGCGCACGGTCATGGCATGAATCCATGCAATCCTTGCTCGATGAAGCATGGTATGAATCCATGCTCGATGAAACATCATATGAACCCATGCAATCCATGTTCGATGAAGATGTAGCTCTTTAACCGGGATTTACTTCTGCGGCAATGCCGTCGATGTGCTCAGTTGCATCGGCGGCATTGTTGTTTTTCGGGTTAGGACACCGCTATCCTCCGCAGATATCCTATTCGCCTGAAGGGAGCTTTCAAATGAATACAGTTACTTTTCAGCTTGGAATTTAATTATTGTTGATGAACTCCAGAAAATAAAATCCAGCTAAATTTTGAAAAAGACTGTTCGATGTGGTTCCAGCTAGAATGGCAGTGGGGCGGTTTTGACGGCATCCTTGCCGCCATGAATAAGCATACATTGTATATCATTGGGATTTGCGGCACTGCGATGGCGGCGATTGCTGCGCTGGCTAAGGCGCGCGGGTGGGAGGTCTGTGGTAGCGATGCGGCCATCTATCCGCCGATGTCGGACTACCTGCGTGCGCAGAAGATCCCCATTTTTGATGGCTTTGATGCGGCTCGGTTGCACCATCAACGCCCCGATTTGGTCGTGGTCGGGAATGCGATTAGCCGTGGCAATCCTGAGCTGGAAGCGGTACTTGATGCCGGATGGCCCTACACCTCGGGGGCGCAGTTTGTGGGTGATCACCTTTTGCCTGGTCGTCATGCGCTGGTGGTGGCGGGGACGCATGGCAAAACCTCCACCGCCTCACTGCTGGCGCACCTGCTTGAGGAGGCCGGAAAGCAGCCCGGTTTTCTGATTGGTGGCGTAGCTGAGAATTTTGCTGGTGGCGCGCGATTGGGTGAGGGGGCTGATTTTGTGTTGGAGGGCGATGAATACGACACCGCACTCTTTGATAAACGCTCGAAGTTTTTACACTACCATGCGCGCACCCTGATCCTCAATAATCTTGAGTTTGATCATGCCGACATCTTCGATGATCTGGCGGCGATTCAGCGCCAGTTTCACCATTTACTGCGCACCATTCCTAGTAATGGCGTGGTGGTGCTCAATGCGGATGATGCGGCACTGGCAGCGGTGATTGCTCAGGGCTGTTGGACACCATGCATTCGATTTGCGCGTTATGCCCCAGCGCCACAGACGGGGGCAGAGGCCGAATGGCAGTGGCTACCATTGGCGGATGATGGCAGCGCCTTTCGCCTCTATCGTGATGGTGCGCCATGGCTAGAGGCGGAGTGGGGCATGATCGGCCTTCATCAAGTCGCTAACGCCTGTGCTGCGGTGGCGGCGTGTGTCTCCCATGGTGTGAAGCAGGCGGATTTGGTGCGCGGGCTCGCCAGTTTTGCCGGTGTGCGCCGCCGCATGACCTTGGTGGGTGAGGCCGCAGGGGTGCAGGTCTATGACGACTTTGCCCACCACCCCACCGCAATCGCCGGGGTGGTAACAGCGATGCGAGCGAAGATGGATCGCAGTGGAAACAGTGGAAGGGTGTGGGTGATTATCGAACCCCGATCCAACACCATGCGTCGCCAGATCCACACCACGCGCCTACCTTCAAGCTTGGTCGCCGCCGATCGGGTGATTTTCGCGCGTCCCTGCGATGCTCGCCTGAATGATGAGGATCTGCTTGATGTCGATGCCATCTGCCATGCCATCGGCAGCCATGCCAGCGCCCATATCGATGCCAGCGCCATTATCGCTGCCATCAGCCCTGAACTGCTAGCGGGTGATGTGGTGCTTATTCTTTCCAACGGTGGATTCGATGGTATCCACCAACGACTGCTACAGGCACTGTCATCGCGATGGTAGGGTAACTACTCAGTTCACTTCCGGTTTTCCTGATAGCGGCGTTGAAAAATGCTCATTTACAGTAGTAAACTCCGCTTTTCCGCCTTGCTATCAGAAAAGTCAGAAGCAATCTGAGCAGTTACTTCTTATCAAAGGTATTCCCTGCTTACGAACCGGAATGCTGGCCTCGCATTGCCAATTGGACGCGTCCCCATATATTTGGAGCGCTGCTGCGCTTATGGGCGTACCATCCTAAAACCAGGCCATAAGCAATATGGGCAGCTAGCACCGTGGCTGCGAATCCGGGGCCGAAATCCACGCCAAAACGCCCGACCCCCATCGCTACGACTGCGGGGCTGATCATAAAAACTAAAGCGATAACAATCGCATAGAGCAATCCAGCCCACCATGCGATGCGCCCAAAGATAATACTGAAGATGATACCAAACGCCGCGCCATTCCAAAAGTGGTATCCCCAACCCGCTAGGTTGGACAGCCATGATGGACCGAGGGCGAAACGATCCAAAAGAAGAACGCCGAGTAATTTTGGCAGATCTCCAGGCATACCGCCCAAGTGATATCCAGTCTCGCGTACAACCTCCATGGCCACTGTGGCGAGAAGTCCGCCGATGATACCCGCCAATATCTGACGCCTCAGAGTATGCAGCCGATAAATAAAGCTGAATCCCAAAATCAATGCCATGACGATCAGTGATGGAATTAGAAAATACACGGCCAAATCAGAAAGCTTGGCATAACCGGCCTGGGCGGCGACAAAGAGGTTTGGGCTTACGGCGGCGGCGGCCATGGCAGCCATTGCCAACAATAGTTCGAGTCGTAGATGGGGATCTGTTGCGGGCATAATAGTTCTCCGAACTTGATTTTGTACGGTAACTGCTGATATCGCTCCCTATGTTGACAGAGGGAGCGATATCAGTAGTTACCTTGTACGATTGGATTCGGCAGAGGGACGCATGCCCCCCTCTGCCGAAATGCAATCTACTTGAGCATGCCGGTCATCTTGGCAAGCTTATGATCCAGCATGTGACCCATCTTCACCAGCTTGCGGCTCCGAAAGAATTTAAGCTGTCCCGATGGCTCGAAATAGTTCACATAGGTGGCGCCGTTGCTTTCGTATACATTGATGCGCACTGGCAACACGATCCCCACGCCGGCATTGGCGGTAAAAAGTTTTTTACCTACATTGGGATTGCCGACAAACAGGGAGATAGCCTTGAGATTCATTCCAGTCATATTGGTCATGACCTTTCCTTGATTGATCTCACCCAGCACCATCATGCCGTTTTTCGCAACCATCATCCGAAGTTTGGAAACGGTATTAGTGTACGAGCTGGATGATCGTACGCTGACAAAGCCGCTCCCGCTTGCGAACGCTGGCTGTAGGCCACCAACCAACAACATTAGCGAAAACGCTATGCCTGTAATAAAACGGTTCCTTAAATTCATCTTTTCGTTCTCCTGTAAGTTAGACATATTAAAATAGTCAATCAATATCGACTGACGCGAAGTTAGGCGTATGGCAATTGCTATTCTTACAAGATGGTGCTGGTTCAGCGGAAGTAAGACGAACACCAGGCGACGCGATATCCATAAAGATACGGAGTAGATTGGAACGGCACAGCGCATCTTTACCCATGTAGAGCAGTAACTACCAGAAAATGGCTGTAACTACTCAGATTGCTTCCGGTTTTTTTGATAGCAAGGCGAAAAATCTGAGTTTACTACTGTCAATGAGAATTTTTCAACGCCGCTATCGGGAAAACCGGGAGTGAGTTGAGTAGTTACGCACAGCAAAAGGATCGATAGTGATGTGAGCGCGCTTGCAGGGTTGCGGCATGGGTCGGTTGTGGGCAAGGTGAGCCGATGAGTAAAACCGCTTTTATCTGCCAATCGTGTGGTGCCCAGTCTCGTAAGTGGCAGGGCCAATGCGCTGACTGCGGGGATTGGAACTGCATTAGCGAGCAGCGAGCAATAACCCTGCCTCGTGGAGGAAAGCTCACCGCTGGTGCATCGCTGAATGCGGCACTGGAGGTGCGCCCCATTACCGATATTGGGCGCGAAGCACATCAGCGCCGCTCCAGTGGCATTGATGAGCTTGATCGCGTGTTGGGTGGGGGGTTGGTGGCCGCATCCGCAGTGTTGATCGGGGGTGCGCCGGGCATTGGTAAATCAACCCTACTACTGCAGGCGTGCAGCAAGCTGGCAATGCATCAAAAGGTGTTGTATATCAGTGGTGAGGAGTCAATGGAGCAGCTACGCCTACGCGCTGAACGCACCGAATCTCTGCATACCAATCTGAGCATGGCGGCAGGAATTGAGTTGGAATCGATATTGCACACCATTGCCAGCGAAAAGCCTGGGGTGGTGGTGATTGATTCCATTCAAACCACAGTATCTGCCAATCTCGGCTCTGCACCTGGCACCGTATCCCAGGTGCGCGACTGTGCTGCGGCGCTGATTCAATCGGCCAAGCAGATGGGGCATGTCATCATCTTGGTGGGTCATGTCACCAAAGATGGCGCATTGGCTGGGCCTAGGGTACTCGAACATATGGTCGATTGCGTGCTCTATTTCGAGGGGGATCGTGGCCATGCCCACCGCATTTTGCGGGCGGTGAAAAATCGCTTTGGCCCGGCCGGAGAGATAGGCATCTTCGAGATGCGCGATTCAGGACTTTATGGGGTGCGCGATGCCTCGCGACTTTTTCTTGGTGAACGCAGTGAACCGATCTCCGGATCGGTGGTGCTGTCGTGCATGGAAGGCACCCGGCCATTGCTGGTTGAGGTGCAGGCGTTGGTAGCACCCACGGTCTATGCCACGCCCAAACGCTCAGCGGTGGGGGTTGACCCTACCCGAGTGGCGATGCTAATGGCGATTCTGGAGCGGCGTATTGGATTGCCGTTGGCGCAGCAGGATGTTTATGTCAATGTTGCGGGTGGGGTGCGGATTGCCGAGCCTGCTGCCGATTTGGCGGTGATGATAGCGGTAATATCGGCGTGGAGAGATAAGCCCTTGAGTGCGGCGCTGGTGATGTTTGGTGAGGTGGGACTTACTGGTGAGGTGAGGGCGGTAAATCAGCCGGAGGGACGGGCAAAAGAGGCCGCTGCACTGGGGTTTGATCGCATTTTGTTGCCTAAGGCCAATATGGAACGGGTGCGCAAGATAGGTCTTGGTTGCAAATCGGATGATGGTGAAAAACCGATCACACTTGTTCCCGCCTCCACGCTGGCGCAGGCGGTGCAGGGGGTGCTCAAAGGGTAATACCATGGTCACCGTCACTACTCAGATCACTCCCGGTTTTCCCGATAGCGGCGTTGGAAAATGCCCATTTACAGTAGTAAACTCCGCTTTTTCGCCTTGCTACCGGAAAAACCAGAAGCAATCTGAGTAGTGACGGAATATTTTCAAGGGGTGGTGAGTAGTTACTGGTCACCAAATGGTGGGTCGTAGAGGGAGATAATATTGGCAGCGATTCTCTTGATCGTTAGCGTTGCCAGCTCGAATCTATTTGCGGCGATATGCCGCATTTTTTAGGAGTATTTGCATGGCTTTTGTTGTAACCAAATTGTGTGAGGATTGTGTCGACAGCGCATGTGTCGCGGTCTGTCCGGTGGACTGCTTTTATCAGCCTAAAGAACCTGGCGGAAAGTACGCCAATATGCTGATGATCTCACCCGAAGAGTGCATCGATTGTGCAGTTTGTGAACCGGAGTGTCCATGGGAGGCGATCTACCCTGAAGAGGATGTTCCCGATGTGTTCAGTGCGGACATCGCGCTCAATGATAAATGCGACAGCGATCGCGACGCCTTTGATCTCGCTGAGGTTAATGAGCATACGCCACCATCATCCGAAGAGGTGAGCGCTAAAAAATCCCAATTTGGTCTGTAACCACTAGGTTCATAAAAAGGGGTTGTCGGCCAATACCGCAACCCCTTTTTTCGTGCTATAGACCATGATCTCTATTTCTGAACTAACCCCAACCCGGCTGCGCCATTTATGTACCCAAGCCGATACCAAAGCCATTCACGCGGAACGACTCAACGCTTGGATTTTTCGTCAGGGGAATCTTAATCCTGCCTCCCTTCCTGAGTTGCCCGTTGCGTTGTGCGAGTTGCTTGACCGAGAGGTCGATAACGCACTGCCAGCGTTGATTGATCAGCGGTGTGCGGCCGATGGCACCCAAAAATATCTGTTGCAGCTGCACGATGGTGAACAGGTCGAGACAGTAATGATCCCAATCGCGGGTCGATTGACCCAATGTATCTCGACCCAAGCGGGTTGTGCGCTAGGTTGTACCTTTTGCCTCACCGCGACCGGCGGACTGCGACGCAACCTTAGTCGTGGTGATATGGTGGCACAGGTGATGCTCGGATGGCAACAGTTTGGCCAACGGGCGCGGAACTTAGTGTTGATGGGCATGGGCGAGCCGATGCACAACTTTGATGCAGTGGCGGATTTTGTCCGCTTCGTCACCGATCCTGCGGGGATGGCTTACTCTCCGCGACGGGTGACGCTCTCCACGGTGGGGGTGGTGCCAGGGATTGAACGACTGATTGCCGAGCAGTTGCCATGTAGCTTGGCTATTTCACTCAATGCCACCACCGATGCGGTGCGGGATCAGTTGATGCCGGTGAATCGCAAATACCCAATCGCACGGCTGCTAGAGGCGATGCACGGCTTTGCCCATGCATTTCCCCGTCGTCGCATGCTAGTAGCCTATGTGCTACTTGCCGGAGTGAACGATTCCCTGGCAGATGCTGAGCGGCTGGTCGGACTCCTAAAAGGAATGGCGTGCACGGTGAGTTTGCTGCCATTCAACCCTTGGCCAGATGCCCCATGGCAACGGCCTGACGATGCGGTAGTGGGGCGCTTCCGCGCGCAATTATCCCAAGCGGGTCTGGTGGCGGTGGTACGCGAATCGCGAGGCAAAGAGATTGCAGCAGCTTGTGGACAGCTGCTGCATCGCCAGCCCGCCAATGTATCCATACCGATCTAAGGATAGCGCACATGTATGATACGGTATTACTCCTGCTAGGCACCATTGGCCTGATCTACTTTGCGGCGGAGTACTTTACCAATGCATTGGAGTATCTGGGTGAAAAGATGGGGGTTTCCGAAGGTGTGACCGGCTCTATCTTCGCAGCAATTGGAACGGCAATGCCAGAAACGATTGTGCCGATTGTTGCCATTGTTGCAGGTGGTGATAATGTTGCCTTAAACCATGATGTTGGCATGGGAGCGATCCTTGGTGCGCCATTGATGTTGGCAACGATCGCATTTTTCTTAGTAGCAATTACCGCTGGCATCAAACGGGGATGGAGCACCCCCTTACATCCGGAGCCTAGCGGCTTGAATCGCGATTCAATCACCTTTTTCCTCGCCTATACGGTGGTGATTGGGGCAAGCTTTATCCCTGATGATCGCAGAGCCTTTGCGATTGCCGCAGCGGTGGCGCTGTTTGCGATCTATTTCATCTACTTAACCATGACCATTCTTGCCAGTAAAAACCTGGTTGAGGCTGGACACGGCACGGAAGCGAATGGGCCACTTTACTTTGCCAAATATTTCTCCTCATCAACGCTGACCGCAAGTGGGCAACTGCTATTTGCACTAGCCATCTTGGTGATGAGTGCGCGGCTGTTCGTTGATGGTGTGGCGTCAACGAGCAATGCATTGGGAATCGCCCCGATTGTAGTGGCACTACTGCTAGCACCATTAGCTACGGAGTTGCCTGAGAAGGTGAATTCAATGCTATGGACGGCGCGGGGCAAAGACACGCTGGCTTTTGGTAATTTGACTGGGGCAATGGTATTTCAAGGTTCAATCATCCCCGGCATCGCGATGCTTCTCATGCCTTGGCATTTCGATAGCATCTATGCCATGCTGGCATCCGCCTTAGCGGTAATGGGCGCATTGTGGGTATTTGTGCTCCAGCGCTGGCTATCATTGACCCCGAAATTTCTGCTGCTCAATGGATTGTTTTATGTAGTATTTATTATGTTTGTGATTCTGTAACTACTCAGATCACTCCCGATTTTCCCGATAGCGGCGTTGAAAAATGCTCATTTACAGTAGTAAACTCCGCTTTTTCGCCTTGCTATCAGGAAAACCGGAAGCAATCTGAGCAGTTACAGCCATTTTTTAGTAGGGTGCTGAGTAGTTACCTCAGATCACTCCC
>JAUZRF010000014.1 GCA_030950645.1 Mariprofundales bacterium | reverse complement strand
TCCCCGTTAAGCCATTGTTGACCTCCATCAACTTACCACCTGACTCAAGCTGATTGGCCAGCCCATCAAGACGGTGCAGTGACCACTGGTGAATACCGCCAGCGGTGGCCATCCCCAAGGTCATGATCAGCATGATCATCTTTAGTTTGTTGGCAATAGTTAGATTCTTCACCTTAAGTGAAACCTCCTGCGGATATAGTTGATCACATGCAAAGTAACGGCGGCAGACTACGAAGAGTACTGCTCCACGCAACCATTCTCTATCCACAACAACGCACTATACCATTCCCATCTTTACGAAACCCTTTGCTCAGAACAAAAGAAGAGCCCCTGCCACTCCAACTTGTTTGGACTTGGCGCTAGCCTTGCCACCTTGGTAAAGCCTCAAGGAGCCCCATGATATGACCCCACTCCCCGACTATCACATGCACACCCCGCGTTGTAACCATGCCGAAGGGCGAGTGGCCGACTATGCGCGCGCCGCCATCACGGCTGGCCTCTCTGAGATCGGCATCTCTGACCATTCCCCCATGCCCACGCCCTTTGACGACGATTGGCGGATGCGCCATGACGAGCTGGATGGTTATGTCGCTGAGGTGATGGCCGCGCAAATTGAATTTGCGGATACCCTCACCATCCGCCTCGGATTGGAGGTGGACTGGCGCCCTGGCTGCGAAGCGTTTGTCCATGAGCTCGCTGCTGCTTATCCATGGGACTATCTCATCGGCTCAGTGCACTACCTCGACAGTTGGGCCTTCGATGATCCAGATCAGCGCCAGCATTGGGATGAGGTCGGCATCGAACAAGTCTATATTGATTACTATGCCCAGGTGGCCGCATCCGCCGCATCGGGGCTGTTTGACACCTTGGGACACCCCGACCTAGCCAAAAAGTTCGGTCATCGCCCCTCAGCCAGTGAAATGCCGAGGATTATTGAAGCCGAGGAGGCGATGCTGATGGCGGTACAACGCGCCGGAGTCGCCTTAGAGATCAGTGCTGCGGGTCTGCGCAAACCGGTAGCAGAGATCTACCCCCACCCCCGCATCATCGAGCGCGCAGCCGCGCGCTCCATCCCCTTCAGCTATGGCTCCGATGCCCACCAACCACAGCATGTCGGCCACGCCCAACCAGCATGCCGCAACCTGCTCCTCCAGTGCGGCATCCATCAAATCAGCCACTTCACCCAGCGCCAACGAACCCTGCACCCCCTCCAAAAGTAAGGCCGCTCTCCTCTGTTACCCCTCCCCCTGCAAGGGTGAGGAGATCAAAAAACTTGCCAGCGATTTAATCCGGACTAGAATGCTCCACATTGGAGTACCACTACGATTCTATGCTTCGTCTCTCAAAAATCACCGATTATGGCATGCTACTGATGTCACATCTTGCCGCCTCCGAGCAGCCGGTATGGAAGGCCAATGGCCTGTCACTAGCCACCGGTGTGCCTGCGCCAACCGTAAGTAAGGTTTTGCAATCATTACTAAATAAAAACCTTCTCGTCTCTCAGCGCGGTGCCCAAGGCGGCTATCGTCTGGCGCGGCAGCCATCGGCCATCACCGTAAAAGAGGTGGTCGATGCGCTGGAGGGTGAGATCGCGCTCACCGAGTGCAATAGTGACCACAGCCAGTGTGATCAGCAGCACGATTGCGCCCTACGCGGCAACTGGCAGCGCATCAACGAGGCGATGCGTACGCTACTCAACTCCATCACCCTAGCCGACATGGCAGGCGAAGATTTTCAACCAAGATTTGTTCATCAACCGACCATTCACCACCACCACACCACCCCAATCTATCTGGAGGAATCATGAGCAACCCTACTGATACCCCTACCGCCGCCGACTTTGCCAACCGCGATTACGATGCCGGTTTTGTCACCGACATTGAGCAAGATACCCTGCCGCCGGGTCTAAGCGAGGCGACGATTCGCCACATCTCAGCCAAAAAGGAGGAGCCAACCTGGCTCACCGAGTGGCGACTAGAGGCTTTTCGCCACTGGCTCACCATCTCTGAGCCGACCTGGGCAGATGTCAATTTCACACCAATCGATTACCAAGCCATCTCCTACTACTCCGCGCCAAAAAGCAAAGGCGATGGCCCAAAAAGCCTGGATGAGGTAGATCCTAAGCTGTTGGAAACCTACGCCAAGCTAGGGATTCCACTACGGGAGCAGGAGATGTTGGCCGGCGTGGCGGTCGATGCGATATTCGATTCGGTATCGGTTGCCACCACCTTCAAAGCCAAGCTCAAAGAGGCGGGGGTAATCTTCTGCCCGATCTCGGAAGCGGTGCGCGAATATCCAGAGTTGGTGCAAGCCTACCTCGGTAGCGTGGTGCCACCGAGCGACAACTTCTTTGCCGCCCTTAACTCGGCGGTGTTCACCGATGGCTCCTTTGTTTTCATCCCCAAAGGGGTGCGTTGCCCGATGGAGCTCTCCACCTACTTTCGCATCAACGCCGCCAACACCGGCCAATTCGAGCGCACCCTGATTATTGCCGAAGATGCCGCCTTCGTCTCCTACCTGGAGGGGTGCACCGCCCCGATGCGCGATGAAAACCAGCTCCATGCCGCAGTGGTGGAGTTGGTAGCACTGGAAGATGCCCAGATCAAGTACGCCACGGTGCAAAACTGGTATCCTGGCGATGAAAATGGCGTCGGCGGCATCTACAACTTCGTCACCAAACGCGGTGACTGCCGAGGGGCGCGCGCCCGCATCTCGTGGACCCAGGTGGAGACTGGCTCCGCCATCACCTGGAAATACCCCAGCTGCGTGCTGCGCGGTGATGATTCGGTGGGCGAGTTCTTTTCGGTCGCACTGACCAACAACTACCAACAGGCCGATACCGGCACCAAGATGATCCACCTCGGCAAACGCACCAAAAGCACCATTATTTCCAAAGGGATCGCCGCAGGTCACGGCAACCAATCCTATCGCGGACTGGTCAAAATCGGCAAAGGGGCAGAAGGGGCGCGCAACCACACCCAGTGCGACTCGCTGCTACTCGGCGACCAGTGCGGCGCCCACACCTTCCCCTACATGGAGGTGGCCAATCCAACCGCCACCGTGGAACACGAGGCCACCACCTCCAAGATCAATGAAGATCAGCTCTTCTACTGCCAGCAACGCGGGCTATCCGAGGAGGATGCGATCCAGATGATCGTCAACGGCTTCTGCAAGGATGTCTTCGATGTATTGCCGATGGAGTTCGCTGTCGAGGCCAACCGACTGATGGAGGTCTCTTTAGAGGGTGCCGTGGGATGAAGAAAGAGGAAAATAACCACAAAGGCACGAAGACACAAAGGAAAAATGGTTAGCAACACTCTCAATACGCTCTCCCGCCATGTAGTTGATGCAATCTTTCGCGTGCATCAAGCCCAAATTCTCACCTATATGAAGCTGACCAACACCAAGCTGGGACTATTGGTGAACTTCAATGTTCCACTTATCGTAACGACTCAGCACCCGACCAGAAAATGGCTGTAACTGCTCAGATTGCTTCCGGTTTTTCTGATAGCAAGGCGAAAAAGCGGAGTTTACTACTGTAAATGAGCATTTTTCAACGCCGCTATCAGAAAAACCGGGAGTGAGCTGAGTAGTTACCACTTATCAAACAAGGGATTAAACGCATTGCACTATAATGATACAAAAAACTTTGTGTCTTCGTGCCTTTGTGGTTAATAAAAAAGGTTTTAACATATGATAAAAATTGAAAATTTACATGTCGAAGTGGATGGCAAGGCTATTCTTAAGGGGATCAACCTCACCATCAACGCTGGCGAGGTGCATGCAATTATGGGGCCGAATGGGTCGGGGAAATCGACGCTGTCGAATGTGATTGCAGGCCGCAATGGTTACACCGTTACCCAAGGCAGCATCCGCTACTTCGATCAAGATCTGCTGGAGATGAAACCGGAGGAGCGGGCGTGGGCGGGGATTTTCCTCGCCTTTCAGTACCCGGTGGAGATCCCTGGGGTCAACAACACCTACCTGCTTAAGGCAGGGGTCAATGCCCGGCGCAGGCAACAGGGGCTGGAAGAGCTTGATGCGATGGATTTTATGCAGATGGTGCAGGAGAAGGCTCGGCTGGTTGAACTTGACCCCGCATTCCTGTCGCGCTCGGTTAATGTCGGTTTTTCCGGCGGCGAGAAAAAGCGCAACGAGATCTTCCAAATGGCGGTACTTGAGCCCAAATTGGCGCTGCTCGATGAGACCGACTCTGGGCTGGACATTGATGCCCTGCGCATCGTCGCTGGTGGCATCAATAAGCTCCGCAATCCCGAACGCGCCATCGTCATGATCACCCACTACCAACGCCTGCTCGATTACATTACACCCGATTTTGTTCATGTCTTGGCCAATGGGGAAATTCTCACCTCCGGCGATGCTAAGCTAGCGCATAAGCTTGAGAAAGAGGGATATGACTGGCTACTGGAAAAGGATACTGCCGCATGAATATTTTCACCACAGAGACACAGAGTAACCATTAATGCTGACCAATAATGCGCCGCAGCAATTGACAGGAATCGCCTTGCCTTCGCTACAGGATGAGGATTGGAAATATACGAGTTTATCACCGCTGGTAGCGGCGCTGGGTGCGGCGTGGTGGCAACAGCGTGCGGGCACGCCTGTGGCTACACCCTCCGAACTGACGCTCGATAGCATCCGCATCAATGCCGCTACGGCGAGTTGCGACCGTGCACTGCCAGATGGCGTCACACTACGACCCTGGCGCGAAAGCGATCACGGGCTGTTTGATCTGCCGCCAGCGCCCCCCCTGCCCTACAGCGCCAAGTTGGCTCGCGCCTTGGCGGATGGCGGAATCTGCCTCTGCATCGCGGACGGCGTTGAGTTGGAACAGCCAATTCTGATCACACACCCTGAAGCAACAGGAAGCAGCGCGCGTCTCCATGGTATCCATATCGGGGCAGGTACCAACGCAACATTGATCGACCATTTTCACGGCGTTGCCACAGGTGCCGGAGTGGGTACCAGCTTATGCCAGATTCGTCTGCAAGCCAATGCCGCCCTTGACCACTACCGCATCCAACAAAACAGCGCCAGCCATTTTCATCTCGGCCGGATCGAGATCGGACAGCACCGCGATAGCCGCTACCGTCTGTTTGCAGCCGAACTGGGCAGTGCGCTCTCCCGACTTGACCTCGTCACCACGCTGCTGGAGCAGGGGGCGGAGTGCACCCTCAATGGACTGATGGTGCTAGCGGGGCGGCAGCACGCCGACCACCACCTGCATATCAACCACGCTGCCCCACACTGCCGCAGTCGCGTCCACTACCGCACGGTAGCCGATGACCGCGCCCGCGTAGTTTTCAACGGTGCCGTGCGGGTGGCCAAGGGGGCGAATGGTACCGATTCAGCACAAACCAACGCCAACCTGCTGCTCTCCAAACGGGCACAGGTGGATACCAAACCGGAGCTGGAGATCTACAACGACGATGTAAAATGCGCCCACGGTGCCACCGTCGGTCAACTCGATGCCGAACAGCTGTTTTACCTACAATCACGCGGGATAGCCAAGGCCGAAGCGCGCCAGCTACTCACCATCGCCTTCGCCGAAGCGTTGCTCGATACGGTAGCGATCCCCGAGCTACGCAAAGTGATCGAACAAGCCATCATGGCCAAACTGCCACATGGAGCGTAATAGGATGAATAAATGTAATATTTTCAAACACAACGGCACGAAGGCACAAAGTGTGTTCGATGTTTCATTAAACTTTGTCTCTTTGTGCCTTGGTGGTAAAAAAATCTTCCAGCACCGGAAGATCGCATGAATATCGATGCCATCCGCGAGCAGTTTCCGATTCTGCATCAGCAGGCGCATGGCCATCCACTGGTCTATCTCGACAACGCCGCTACCACCCAAAAACCGCAGTGCGTGATCGATGCCGTGCGTCACTACTACCAGGCGGACAATGCCAATATCCACCGTGGCGTACACCTGCTCTCCGAGCGTGCTACCGCCGCCTATGAGTCGGCACGCAGCAACATTGCCAAACTGTTCAATGCCGCCTCCATCCGCGAGGTGATCTTTACCCGCGGCGCCACCGAGGCGATCAATCTGGTCGCAGCAAGCTGGGGTGGAACCAATCTTCACGCAGGTGATGAAATCCTGCTTAGCGAGATGGAGCACCACTCCAACATCGTGCCGTGGCAGATGATCGCTACACGCACTGGTGCCGTCATTAAGGTGCTACCGATGGATGACTGTGGCGCGCTGTGCATGGAGCAACTGGATGACCTACTCTCCGAGCGCACCAAATTGGTTGGCATCGTGCAGATGTCCAATGCTCTCGGCACCATCAATCCGATTGCTGAAATCATCACCAAGGCGCACGCTGTTGGGGCATTGGTTTTGATCGATGGTGCACAGGCCGCAGGGCATCTCGCGGTCGATCTCCAGCTGTTGGATGTCGACTTTTATGTCACCAGCGCCCACAAAATGTACGGCCCGACCGGCACCGGCGTGTTGATTGCCAAAGCGACCCTGCTCGATGCCATGCCGCCCTACCAGGGTGGTGGCGACATGATCCGCACCGTCAGCTTTGCGCAGACGCAGTACAACGATCTACCGCACAAATTTGAGGCGGGAACACCCAATATTGCCGGCGTGATTGGCTTCGGTGCCGCCATCAACTGGTTGCAACAGCTGGGATTTCCCGCCATTGCGGCGCAAGAGCGCGAGCTTCTTACCTATGCCACCGCAAAAGCCGAGCAATTTACGGGGCTGCGTATCATCGGTAACGCGCCAAACAAGGCATGCGTGCTCTCCTTTGTACTGGCCGGAGTACACCCGCACGATCTCGGCACCATTCTCGACAGCGAAGGGGTAGCGATCCGTGCCGGACACCACTGCGCCATGCCGGTAATGCAACACTTCAAGGTGCCCGCCACCGCCCGCGCCTCGTTTGCGGTTTACAATACCATTGATGAGGTCGATGCACTGTTTGCCGCATTGACCAAGGCGCAGGAGATGTTTGCATGATGGTTGCATGGGCTATCTGCATCAAGAAAAGATTTACCGCAGAGGCGTGGATATCGAGGATGTCGAGGAAGAAAACCGCGATGAAAATTCCCCATGTTTGATCTGAAGTCATTGTATCAGCAGGTGATTGTTGATCACAACAAAAGCCCGCGCAACTTTGGCAAGCTGGAGCCATGCAGCCACGATGCCGAGGGCTACAACCCGCTCTGTGGCGATCAACTGCACCTTTACCTGAACATTGATAATGACGGCATCATCCAGCAGGTGCGTTTTGAGGGCGAGGGGTGCGCCATCTCCACCGCTTCCGCCTCATTGATGACCCAATCACTGATCGGGAAAAGTGTGGATGCATTCAAACAGCTGTTTGCACAGTTCCACCACATGACCACCTGCGACCTTGACGAAGAGCCAGATCAGGCCACGCTCGGCAAATTGGCGGCACTGGCCGGAGTTCGTGAATTCCCCAGCCGCATCAAATGCGCCACCCTGTGCTGGCACACCGCCAAGGCGGCGATAGAGGGCGCAACCCGCGCCAAAACGGAGTAGAGAGAGAATTATGCCATCCCGAAACTGGACCGTCACCACCGACAATATCGATGCCATCATGATCCCACTTGGTACCCCAGTGGTGATCCCCAAAGGGGCCAAAATCGCCATCACCCAACAGTTGGGCGGATCCTACACCGTGGAGGTAGGTGGCAACTTGGCACGCGTGGATGGTAAGGATGCAGCAGCACTTGGAGTCAGTGATAACACTGCCGAGGAACCACTCACTCAACCGATTGATGACACCCCGGGAATCATTGAAGAGGATCGGGTGCGTGAGGAGCTAAAAACCTGCTATGATCCTGAAATACCAGTCAATATTGTTGACCTCGGACTGGTCTATGATATTCATATCGTCGATGATGACGACGGCAACAGTATCGTTGAGATCATCATGACCCTCACTGCCCCCGGCTGCGGCATGGGGCCGTTCATCATTGAGGATGTACGCAGCAAGGTGCTCGCTTTGCGCCATGTCCACGATGTTCATGTCGAACTGGTTTTCGACCCGCCATGGGATCGCGCCATGATGAGCGATACCGCCAAGCTGCAACTGGGGATGTTTTAACAGGGGGGAGCTGAGTAGTTAAAAAGCCTGAATTCAGGAAACTTCAAAAGAGGGTAACTGCTCAGATTGCTTCCGGTTTTTCTGATAGCAAGGCGAAAAAGCGGAGTTTACTACTGTAAATGAGCATTTTTCAACGCCGCTAGCAGGAAAACTGGGAGTGAGCTGAGTAGTTACAAAAGAGGAAAAATACCCATTAGGATTTTCGGCTAAGGTCTAGTTGGAAATTTACTCGCTGGCGCTATCATGCGCCACGCATTTGTTCTAATTCCCAACTTTAGGAGCACCTCCATTCATGTCGCGCAATTTCGTTTTTACCAGTGAATCCGTTTCCGAAGGTCACCCCGACAAGGTCGCAGACCGCATCTCTGACGGCATCCTTGATGCACTGTTAAGTCAGGACAAACAGAGCCGTGTAGCCTGTGAAACCATGGTCACTACCGGCATGGCGCTGATTGCTGGCGAGATCACCACCTCTGCGGTGGTGGATTACCAACAAGTTGTGCGTGAAGCGATCAAAGAGATTGGCTACAACTCGTCAGAGATGGGTTTTGACTGGCAGTCTTGCGCAGTCTTGGTTAACTTAGATAAGCAGTCGGTGGATATCGCCCAGGGCGTCAACGAAGGTGAGGGTCTAGATCTGGATCAAGGCGCTGGTGACCAGGGCCTGATGTTTGGCTATGCCAGCAACGAAACGGATGTGTTGATGCCAACCGCCATCCACCTGTCCCACCTTCTGATGGCCAAGCAGGCAGCGGTGCGCAAAGCGGGCGTACTGAAGTTTTTGCGCCCCGATGCCAAATCACAGGTCTCCGTGCGTTACGAGGCGGGCAAGCCCGTAGCGATTGATGCGGTGGTGCTCTCAACTCAGCATAACCCCGATGTTAGCCATACGGATCTCTCGGCGGCCATCATGGATGAGGTAATCAAACCCATTCTAGATCCCACAGGCCTGCTTCATGCCGATACTGCCTACCACATCAACCCGACTGGACGCTTTGTGATCGGCGGTCCGGTTGGTGATTGCGGTGTCACTGGTCGTAAAATCATCGTTGACACCTATGGCGGCTTCGGCCACCACGGTGGCGGGGCATTTTCAGGCAAGGATCCCTCTAAAGTGGATCGTTCTGCCTGCTATATGATGCGTTATGTGGCCAAAAACATCGTGGCCGCTGGCCTAGCTGAGCGTTGTGAGGTTCAGGTGGCCTACGCCATTGGCGTTGCCCACCCGCTGTCGGTAATGATCGACACCTTTGGTACCGGCACGGTGGATGAGACCAAGCTATCCGATGCAGTCCGGGAGGTGTTTGACATGCGCCCCAAGGGGATCGTACAGCAACTCGATCTGCTACGCCCGATCTATGCCAAGACCGCAGCCTATGGCCACTTCGGCCGCGAACTGCCTGAGTTCACCTGGGAGCGTACCGATAAGGTGGAAGCGCTCAAGGCCGCACTCACATAAGCCTTTATATCTCCACCGAGGTACAGAGTACACTGCGTGATATATACAATATATTTCTCCGTATACCCTGTACCTCGGTGGTAAAAACCTCTTAAGACTGAGGGGCACTGCAACAAGTTTTGAAACAACTTGCCAGGCTCAGTCGCAATTTCAAACGGTGCTTATATTTTTATCAAACCAATAGGAGTATGAGAACCAACCATGGCTTTTTCTGATTATCAAGTAGCGGACATGTCCGCTGAAACCATCGCCTTCGGGCGCAAAGAGTTGACCATCGCCGAGACCGAGATGCCCGGATTGATGGCTATTCGCGAAAAATACGCCACCGATCAGCCACTTAAGGGCGCCCGCATCGCAGGCTCCCTACACATGACCATCCAAACCGGTGTCTTAATCGAAACCCTGACCGCACTTGGCGCCGATGTGCGCTGGGCTTCATGCAACATCTTCTCCACCCAGGATCACGCTGCGGCGGCCATTGCCGCTACAGAGATCCCCGTCTATGCGTTCAAGGGTGAAAGCCTGGATGAGTACTGGGAGTTCTCCCACCGCATCATGGAGTGGAGCGATGGTGGCACCCCCAATTTAATCCTGGATGATGGCGGTGATGCTACCATGCTGGTGATTTTGGGCTCGAAGGCAGAGGCCGACCCTTCCGTACTCGACCACCCAAGCTGTGAGGAAGAGGTCGCACTATTTGCCTCCATCAAAAAACGGTTAGCCACCAAGCCTGGCTGGTACACCGAGCGCAAGGCAGCAATCCGTGGTGTTACTGAAGAGACCACTACCGGTGTTCATCGCCTCTATCAGATGCAGGAGAAAGGCGACCTCCCTTTCCCGGCCATCAATGTCAACGACTCGGTAACCAAATCCAAATTCGACAACCTCTACGGCTGCCGCGAATCCCTGCTTGATGGTATCAAACGCGCTACCGATGTCATGATCGCCGGCAAGATCTGTGTGGTGCTGGGGTATGGCGATGTCGGCAAGGGTTGTGCACAAGCATTCAAGGGCATGGGCGCTACCGTGTGGGTAACAGAGATCGATCCGATCTGCGCCCTGCAAGCCGCAATGGAGGGCTATCGCGTGGTCAATATGGATGATGCCTGCAAACAGGGCAACATCTTTGTCACCACTACCGGAAATTTCCATGTCATTCAACACGACCACATGGTTGCAATGCAGGATCAAGCTATTGTCTGTAATATCGGACATTTCGATAGTGAAATTGATGTAGCATCACTGAGAAAATATGAGTGGGATAATGTGAAACCGCAGGTAGATCAGATCATCTTCCCAGATGGCACTCGCATTACGCTACTGGCTGAGGGACGGTTGGTAAATCTGGGATGTGCGACCGGACATCCAAGTTTTGTTATGTCCAACTCGTTCTGCAATCAAACCCTAGCACAGATCGAACTGTTCACGGACTCAGAGGGTAAATACAGCAATGAGGTCTACACCCTGCCCAAGCATCTCGATGAAGAGGTGGCACGACTTCACCTGCACAAGGTCGGCGCCCATCTGACGCCATTGAGTCAAGAACAGGCCGATTACATAGGGGTTCCTGTCGCCGGCCCCTACAAGCCAAACCATTATCGTTACTAAACCCCTACTGATTGCTGTTCTGTTGTGGCCATCCTTTGCGATGGCCACAACCACGGTAGCAAACACCAAATTGACCGTGGATGAACAGTACGATCAAACTGGGGATCACCTAGTAGATGCCGAGGATTGGAAACGCCTCAGCATCGCACAAAAGCAGGAATACAGTGTCCGATCTCTCGCCGAATCCTGCAGCCAACTGGAAATAACCAAAGATCGTATAAAGCTTTATTTTGATTATTTAACCTACTTATATCATTAAGAAACTATCATCTTGTACCTCTATGAAATCTCCCTATCGTCATTCCTTCATCATGCGTTCATCTTGATTTTGAAGCCACTACCCGTTAGAAATCGCCGCGCTTTGAAGTTGGTAATGGTCGAGATGACTTGATTCTTTCACCCCTTCAAAGATGCAGTTACCGCAAGGTTATATTTACGCAAATCGGGGTCGTGAGTGTTTCGGTGCTGGCCAGCTTCACCATAGCTAGCCCGCAAATTACTAGCTCAGTTGCCTATGGTGGCTCCGTGATTATTGTGACTGGAATTTGGCTAGCTGGGCAGATGTATCATTTTGATAGTAACACTAAAAAAGGAGCCATTGCACTAGCAGGAGGAAGGTTTTTCGTCCTACTAATACTGCTTGCGGTTGCTTATTGGTTAGGGATGTGGTTGCCGGCGGTTGCTTTGGGCATGTTTATCGCGCAAATAGCGCTGTTTGGTTCAGGAATGTTGCAACTGTCGCAACCGATCAGAAGTAGATAGAGGGAGATAAAAGTGGCACAACAAGGGCATGAAGGCGGCATCGCAGGCCACCTCCATTACTGGACATTGCAGTTCGACCAGCACAATCCGTTCATGCAAATCCATCTCGACACCATGCTGATGACCATTGCTATTGCCACGGTTATGGTTTTGTTTTCCAAATGGCTTGGTGCCCGACTCACCTCCGGAGCCCCAACAGGCACGCAAAACTTCATTGAATCCATTATCGACTTTGTCAATCAGACAGTGAAAGACAACTTCCCAACCAACAACCCCCTCATTGCCCCGCTGGCTCTGACTATTTTCGTCTTTATTTTTCTATGCAACACACTGGATATTCTACCTTCATTTCTTATTGGGAATATTGCCGGGTTGTTTGGTATAGAGCACTTCCGCCCTGTTCCCACCAATGACCTTAACCTGCCAGCAGCGATGGGCATCTCAGTATTTATTCTTGTATTGTACTATGAATTCAAGCTTAAGCCATTGCATTTCTGCAAGGAACTGCTGTTTGAGCCCTTCACCAACTTGGTGCCTACCCCGCTTAAACCCATCATCATGCCAATCAACCTGATTCTAAAGCTGGTTGAAGAGTTGGCAAAGCCGCTATCGCTCGCCTTTCGACTATTCGGCAACATGTTCGCCGGCGAAGTGATTTTCTTATTGATCTCATTCCTTCTGCTCAGCGGCGGCATCGTGGGGATGGTTTCAGGCTTCTTCGTTGGCCTCGCCTGGAGTATATTCCATCTCTTTATCGGCCTACTGCAAGCTTTTATCTTTATGATTCTATCGATTGTCTATCTCTCAATAGCCCATCAACCGGTAGAACATTAAACCTATCCATAACAAAACAACAAAGGAGTTATAAACCATGGATGCAAATGTAATCATTACTGCGGCTACCGCCATTTCAGTCGGTGTTATTCTGGCAGCGGCCGGACTGGGGTCTGCAATTGGTTGGGGTCTCATCACCTCCAAAACCTTAGAGGGTATCGCGCGTCAGCCTGAAATGCGCCCACAATTGATGTTCAATATGTTCATTTTTGCCGGCTTGATGGAGTCATTCCCGTTCATCATTATGGCATTTGCACTCTGGTTCCTATTCGCCAACCCTTTCATCGGATAAGTTAGACCCACTCACTATCCCAACCATACACACTGAGGAGAAGGCATGAGTATTGACTTAACCTTTATCGGCCAGATCGTGGTGTTTCTCACCTTGGTCTACCTGATGAAGAAACACCTATACGGCCCCATGAATGATATGATGGAGGCACGATCAGCGAAAATAGCCGAGGGGCTTGCTGCCGCAGACGCAGGGCTTGAGGCCAAGGAAATAGCCAAAGCAGAGATCGAAAAGCAGATGGCTGAAGCACGCGCAGAAGCACAGAGAATTCTGTCCAAGGCCGAAAAACGCTCTGCGGAGATCAACGAAGAGGCGATCCATAAGGCACGCGCTAATGCCGAGCAGATTGTTGCTTCAGGCAAGGAGGAGCTAACCGCTGAGGTTGAGCGCGCCCGTCAGGCGCTACGCAAGGAGGTGGCCAACATTGCTATCACCGCAGCGGAGCAGATCGTACAGGCCGAGCTTGATGCCAAACGCCATACAGCACTCATTGAGCAGATTATCGAGCGCGAGTACAGCCAGGCATGAGCAGTGAGAGCCGCGTCGCCCGCCGATACGCACGCGCCATCTTTGAGTTGATCGAAGAGGGTGCTACTACATTGCGCCAACCGCTAGCGGATCTTGCCGAGGTTGCTGCGATGGAAGATGTCGCGACGCTGCTATCCAATTCGACTATTCCTGCCTCTGTCAAAAAGCGTATTCTTTGCGCAACAGTAACCGAGCTCCCCGCTGAACTGGAACGCTTGCTGACCATACTGACTGGGCGCAACAAGTTGACCCTACTTGTCCTGATCGGGCAACAGGTTGATACGATGCTCCAAGCCAATGCATCGACAGTGGATGTGGAGCTCATTGTAGCCACCCGCATCACCGCAGCATTGCGAAATAGGATCGCTGTAGCCCTCGAAGGCACGGTCGGCAAAGCACTCAATATCGAGGTACATCAGCATAAATCCATTATCGGTGGGTTTATTGTGAATGTTGGTGATCGACGCATCGACCAATCGGTTCGCTCGCGGCTCAACGGCCTGCGCGCGATCATGGCCGGATGAAGCCCTACGGCTACCCGATGCAATCCATTATGTTTAACAAAAAAAACATTGTCTATAGATTGGCAATAACATCTTTTGAGGTACAACTATGAAGCTTGATACGGCGGAGATTAGCTCCATCATCAAAGAGCAGATTAAGGGATTTGAAGTGGCATCTGCTGATGCCAATGTCGGCACCATCATTTCAGTCGGTGATGGCGTCGCCCGCATCCATGGACTCTCTGGCGCCATGGCTGGTGAGATGCTGGAACTGGGTGAAGGCACCATGGCAATGGTTCTCAACCTTGAGGAGGACAGCGTTGGTGCCGTCATCTTCGGTGAGTATTTGCATCTGCGTGAAGGCG
Source organism: Mariprofundales bacterium (assembly GCA_030950645.1). GTDB lineage: Bacteria > Pseudomonadota > Zetaproteobacteria > Mariprofundales > J009 > JAUZRF01. The sequence goes on along the minus strand of JAUZRF010000014.1, from coordinate 24,208 downwards.
ACGAGGTGCGTTGCACCGGCCGCATCCTAGAGGTTCCGGTTGGTCCGGAGCTTAAAGGGCGTGTAGTCAATGCCCTGGGTCAACCAATCGATGGTCAAGGTGCGATCGCCACCAAGCTCAATGATCAGGTGGAAAAGGTGGCTCCTGGCGTTATCTGGCGCCAAAGCGTTGATCAACCGATGCAAACGGGGATCAAGGCAATTGATGCCATGATCCCGGTTGGACGCGGCCAGCGTGAGTTAATTATTGGTGATCGTCAGACAGGCAAAACCGCCATTGCCATCGACACCATCATCAACCAAAAAGATACTGGTGTCACCTGCATTTATGTTGCAATTGGCCAAAAAGCATCAACCGTTGCCACGGTAGTTGCCACACTCAAAGAGCATGGCGCACTAGCACACACCATCATTGTTGCAGCCTCAGCATCGGAATCTGCAGCACTGCAGTATTTGGCGCCTTATGCCGGATGTACCATGGGTGAGTATTTCCGTGATCGTGGTGAAGATGCCCTGATTATCTATGATGATCTGACCAAGCAGGCATGGGCCTACCGTCAGGTTTCACTCATTCTTCGTCGCCCACCAGGTCGTGAAGCCTATCCCGGTGATGTATTCTATCTCCACTCCCGTCTTTTGGAGCGAGCATCGCGCGTTAGCGAAAAATATGTTGAGAATTTCACCAAGGGTAAGGTTACAGGAAAAACAGGATCGCTCACCGCGCTCCCAATCATTGAAACCCAAGATGGCGATGTTTCTGCATTCGTACCCACCAATGTTATCTCCATTACCGATGGCCAAATATTCCTTGAAAGTGGGCTATTCAACTCGGGTCAACGCCCCGCCGTGAATGTCGGACTCTCCGTATCCCGTGTCGGAGGCGCTGCACAGACCAAAGCAATGAAAAAAGTTGGTGGTGGTCTGCGCCTCGATTTGGCTCAGTACCGTGAGCTGGCAGCATTCGCACAGTTCGCCTCCGACCTAGACGAGGCAACCCGCAACCAGATTGAGCGTGGAAAACGGGGCATGGAGGTACTCAAGCAAGAGGAAAATTCTCCTTTGAATGTGGCCGAGATGACTGCAATCCTCTATGCCTTGAATCACGGCGACCTCAATGATATTGAAACCGACAAAGTGATCAGTTTTGAACATGCATTCATCTCCCATCTCAACCATGAGCAAAAGGAGATGATGGATGCGTTGAATGCCTCTCCAGCCCTTACCGACGATGTTGTAGCCATCTTGGATAAATCGTTGGCTGAATTCAAAGCCAGCGGAACCTACTAGGGGTATAACATGGCTTCTGCCAAGGATATCCGCAATCAAATCAAAGCGGTACAAAATACTTCCAAGATCACCAAAGCGATGGAGTTGGTTGCCGCATCCAAAATGCGCAAGGCACAGAATCGTGCCCGTGATGCCAAATCCTACGCCGAAGGCATTGAGCGCATTATCCATAACCTAATGCAATCGCATCCAGAATACGCCCATCCATTCTTGGTCGAGCGTCCGCAAGTCAATCGTGTTGGTGTCATTGTGGTCTCAACCGACAAGGGCTTATGCGGCGGCTTGAACAGCAATGTACTACGCCATGCCTTGGGGTTAATGCGAGAGCAACAAGTGAAAATCGATGTGCTCACCATTGGTCGTCGCGGTGCCGCTTTTATGCGCCGCTTTGGTGCCAACAGCTTGGGAAGCAGGGAAGAGATCTCCGATGCACCAGTGATTGGAGACATTATTGGTCTCACCAAGATCGCGATGAACCATTTCATAGATGGTAAGCTTGACCGCATTTTTTTGGTTAGCAGCGAATTCATCAACACCATGACTCAGCGTCCGAAAGTTGTGCAACTGCTCCCTTGCCCTGAGGTAAGAGAGCCTACCCACAGCGGCTACTGGGACTACTTGTATGAGCCAGAAAGCAGGGAAGTGCTTGATGGGCTACTCACTCGATATGTTGAGTCATTAGTCTTCAATGCAGTGATTGAGAACAAGGCGTGCGAGCATTCAGCTCGGATGGTGGCAATGAAATCCGCCTCCGATAACGCCAAAGATATTATCAAGGATCTACGCATCACCTATAACAAAGCACGCCAAGCAGCGATTACGCAAGAGATTGCGGAGATCTGTGCTGGCAGTGCCGCAACCAGTTAAATTTTAGAGAGGTCAAAACCATGAGTGACGGAAAAATCATCCAGGTGATCGGGCCGGTGGTCGATATTCGTTTCGACGCCGGTAAATTGCCTGAGATCTACAATGCACTGTATATCACGCACGCCAAACTAACCCTAGAAACCCAGCAACATATCGGCGATAATACCGTTCGCGCTATTGCAATGGGCGCTACCGAAGGTCTCAAGCGCGGCGATGTTGTGAAAAATACCGGTAGTGCGATCATGGTTCCAGTAGGAAAAGGAACACTAGGTCGCATTATGAATGTGCTTGGCCAAGGCATTGATTTTGAAGGTGAGGAGGTGGAGTGCGAAGAGCGCCAATCCATCCATCGTCCTGCTCCGCTCTTTGAGGATCTCGCGCCCTCCCAGGAGATTCTGGAGACTGGCATTAAGGTGATTGATCTCATGGCTCCGATTGCCAAAGGTGGTAAGGTTGGACTGTTCGGCGGTGCCGGCGTGGGCAAGACCGTCAACATGATGGAATTGATCAATAACATTGCCAAGGCGCATGGCGGTTACTCGGTATTCGCTGGTGTCGGTGAGCGCACCCGTGAGGGCAACGATTTCTACTATGAGATGAAAGAGTCTAAGGTGCTCGACAAGGTGGCACTGGTTTATGGCCAGATGAATGAGCCTCCTGGAAACCGTCTGCGTGTCGCCTTGACTGGCCTGACCATGGCGGAGTACTTCCGCGACGAAGGTCGTGATGTGCTGATGTTCATCGATAACATCTACCGCTATTCGCTGGCTGGTGTTGAAGTTTCCGCCCTGCTCGGCCGCATGCCATCTGCGGTGGGTTACCAACCCAATCTGGCCGAAGAGATGGGGCGTCTGCAGGAGCGCATTGCCTCTACCAAGACCGGCTCGATCACCTCGGTGCAGGCGGTCTATGTGCCCGCCGATGATCTGACCGATCCGGCACCCGCCACCACCTTTGCCCATCTAGACTCCACCATCGTGCTATCGCGTCAGATCGCCGAGCTTGGCATCTACCCGGCAGTGGATCCGCTCGACTCCACCAGCCGTCAGCTTGACCCCAAGGTGATCGGCCTAGAGCACTACGAAGTGGCCACCGGTGTCCAGCGCATGCTACAACGATACAAAGAGCTGCAGGATATTATTGCCATTTTGGGCATGGATGAGCTTGCCGACAATGATAAGCTGGTAGTAACCCGCGCCCGCAAGATGCAGCGTTATCTGTCACAACCATTCCATGTAGCTGAGGTATTTACCGGTTCCCCAGGACTCTATGTCAAGCGTGAGGATACCATTGCCGGATTCAAGGGGATTCTCAATGGTGACTATGACGATCTTCCTGAGCAGGCATTCTACATGATTGGTTCCATCGACCAAGCTGCCGAGAAAGCCAAGAAGATGGCGGCAAAGGGCTGATATGAGCGTCCCTGTATTGGTCGCCACCGCCGAGCGCGAGGTTTATCGTGGTGATGCGGATTTTCTAGTTGCTCCAGGTGCAGCTGGAGAACTTGGCATCATGCCTAACCATGCCCCGCTATTGAGTGCGCTGAAACCCGGTGAGCTCCGTGTACATGTGGGTGACCATATTGATGAGGTTTTTATCTCCGGTGGCTTCATTGAGGTGCAACCCAACATGATCACCATCTTGGCGGACTCCGCTGAGCGCGCCACAGATATTGATGAGGCAGCAGCTCTCGAAGCTACGCGCAAAGCCGAAGATGGAGAAGCGAACCGCAATGGCGACATCGACTATGCTAGGGCGAGTTCCGAACTGGCCATTGCTGCGGCCCGACTCGATTGGTTACGCAAAAAGAAAAGACACTGATCCTTCATTCAGCGTAACTACTCAGCACCCTACCAGAAAATGGCTGTAACTGCTTAGATCACGGGATACACTGAACAGCTACAATTAAACAAAGGGGTTGCGTAACTACTCAGCTTGCTATCAGAAAAACCGGAAGCGATCTGAGCAGTTATGGGATGTTTTCAATGGGTGCTGAGTAATTACGGGGTTGCACATGTTGCAGCCCCTTTGTTTTTCTAAACAAAGCCCCCTACTATCCACCACACAACGACAGGTGGTCGTGAAAATACCATGTTGCTATCCTTTCGCCCCCAATTACCGACCACTTGATTAAGGAGTCGCATTACCATGCTACAACATGCCCCGTTGGATGATCTTCAAATCTGCGTGCTTGCAGCCGGTAAGGGTAAACGGATGTGCTCTAGCCTACCCAAGGTTCTGCATCCCTTGCTGGGTCGGGCAATGGTGGATTATGTGCTCCGAACCGTTGAAAAGCTTCAACCCAAAGGCATTGCGCTGGTCACCGGTCATGCATCTGAACTGGTACAGGCACATGTTGGAAACCCAGCCAATCTATCATGGGTGATTCAGGATCAGCAACTCGGCACCGGTCATGCCGTTCGCCAGTGTGAAGCCGCAATCCGCGATGTACGGGATGTTCTCATCGTTTGCGGCGACACCCCGCTGCTACAAAGCGATACCTTGCGCCAACTGGTGGCGCGCCACCGTTCCAGTGGTGCTGGCATCACCGTACTCACCGCAGAGGTAAGCAACCCCTTTGGTTATGGCCGAATTGTTCGGGCAGAAGATGGCTCTATCGCACAAATTGTAGAGGAACGCGATGCCGATGCGACCCAGAAAAAAATCTGCGAAGTCTGCAGCGGCATCTACTGTGTCCGCTTTGACACCCTGTTTACACTGCTTCATCAGATAGAAAATCGCAACGCACAGCAAGAGTACTACCTGCCGGACATCGTTCCGATTGGACTCCAGCATGGCGTTAAAATTGATAGCGACACCATGCGTGATGCCGATGATATGCTAGGGATCAACAACCGGATTCAGTTGGCAGAGGCTGAACGCATCATGCAACAGCGCATCATTCATGACTGGCAGCTTCAAGGCGTCACCATCGAGCAGCCTGAAAGTGTGCGTATCGAACACGGGGTACGCATTGGCAACGACACCACCTTATGTGCAGGCTGTCAACTTACTGGTAACACTGCGATTGGAGACAACTGCGAGATTGGTTCTTACAGCATCATCCACGATGGCTGGATTGATGATGGCGTGCGTATTCTACCCTACTGCCATATCGAATCGGCGAGCATTGGTAACGGTGCCAGCATCGGACCTTTTGCCCGCCTGCGCCCAGAGGCTAAGCTCGACAGCGATGTGCATGTTGGAAATTTTGTCGAAATTAAAAAATCCGTGGTTGGCCACGGCAGCAAGATCAACCATCTCACCTATATTGGCGACAGTGTGATTGGCGAAGCGTGCAACATTGGTGCGGGCACCATCACCTGCAACTATGACGGTGCCAACAAACACCAAACCACCATTGGTGACCATGTTTTCATCGGGTCAGACACCAAACTAATCGCGCCCATCACAGTGGGCGATAACGCAACCGTGGGTGCGGGCAGTATCATCACCAAAGATATACGCAAAGGCGGGCTAACACTCTCCGCCCGCCCCGAGCAGCGCCACCTACCCCACTGGCAACGCCCCAGTAAGCCGCACCAGGAGTAAGCTTAAACGATGTGCGGAATCATTGCTGCATCCTTCCCATCAGGCGATGTTAGCTCCATCCTGCTTGATGCTCTACGCTGCATGGAGTATCGAGGCTATGACAGCGCTGGGATCTGCCTATTGAATGAAGCGGATGAAGCGGACGAAGCACAATTTCATTGTGAAAAGCAACCGGGGAAACTCTCCCATTTGCAACAGGCCTTAGCCAAAAAACCACTCTCCGGCCATACTGGTATCGGTCACACCCGCTGGGCCACCCATGGTAGCGCCACCGCGATCAATGCCCATCCTCACCTCAGCCCACATTGGGCGGTGGTTCATAATGGCATCATCGAAAATCATATCGAGCTGCGCAATGCGTTAAAATCCGGCAAAAGCCATCTGCAATCCGAGACCGATAGCGAGGTGATTCCATGGTTATTGGAGGGCGATGAGCAATGCAGCCCACACGAGGCATGGCATGCGATGCTCCAGCAACTCGAAGGCGCCTTTGCCATTGCAGCCCTGCACCAAGAAAGCCCAGAAAAGCTATGGTTTGCCCGCAAAGGGAGCCCATTATTGTTGGCCAAGAGTTCCCACGGGGTGTTGGTGGCCTCCGATGCCTTGGCAGTCGCCGCCCATGCGGAACAGGTGCTCTACCTCAACGAGGGAGAATGGGGCTGGATTCGCGCCAATGCCATGGCGCTATTTGATGCCAAGGGCAATGCCGTAGATCCCAACTGGCAACCGATGCCCACCACCCAAAGCACAACCGGCAAAGATGGTTTCGACCACTATATGGACAAGGAAATTCACCAACAGCCCGAGGTGATTGCACGCATTCTGGAGCGCTACACCAGTGGCAGCCAGTCAATCTGTTTTCCTAAATGCAGCTGGATACACCACGACCCCCTGCCCCAGCGCATTGTGATGATTGCCTGCGGCACCTCCTACCATGCAGCCCTTGCTTCGCGTTACTGGCTCGAGCGTTTTTTGCAGATTCCAGTTGAGGTGGATGTTGCCTCGGAGTACCGCTATCGCAACCCCATTATTGGCCCCGATACACTGCTGGTCACACTATCGCAATCGGGTGAAACCGCCGACACCTTAGAGGCGTTGCGCCTATTCAAGTCGCTAACGCCACATAATCGCACCCTCACCCTGTGCAATGTTGACCACTCATCCATGGTGCGCGAGTCCGACGGCACCATTCTGCTCCATGCAGGGCCAGAAATTGGTGTCGCCTCTACCAAAGCCTTCACCGCCCAACTCACCGTCTTAGCGCTATTCTCGCTTACGCTAGCCTACCGTATGGGCACGGTGAATGATGCTGCGCTAGCAGAGCATTTGCGATTTCTTCATCAAAGCAGCGCAGATATTCGCACCATCTTACGCCAACGCCAGGCCATCGCCAGCCTGACACCGCTATTCCTCCATGCCCATGGCGCGCTATTCCTTGGCCGTGGCGCCTGTTACCCATTGGCATTGGAGGGCGCACTCAAGCTCAAGGAGATCTCCTACCTCCATGCCGAGGGTTATGCCGCTGGCGAGATGAAACATGGCCCCATTGCACTGATCGATGAAACCATGCCGGTGGTGGTGCTAGGGCTAAGACAGTACTACCTCGATAAGGTCATCTCCAACCTGAGAGAGGTGCAGGCACGCGGAGCACGCATCATTTTGCTAACCGATCAGGACGCGGATGCGGTGCAATCCATCACGGTCGATGGCCGCATCCAACTACCACAGGGTGACCTCTTCACCGCACCAATCTTGGCTGCGGTGCCTTTGCAACTACTCGCCTACTATGTCGCCCGCGCCAAGGGCACAGATGTCGACCAGCCACGCAATCTGGCTAAATCCGTTACCGTCGAATAAACATAACTACGCATCACCCTACCCAAAAATGGCTATAACTGCTCAGATTGCTTCCGGTTTTCCTGATAGCAAGGCGAAAAAGCGGAGTTTACTACTGTCAATGCGCATTTTTCAACGCCGCTATCGGGAAAATCGGAAGTGAGCTAAGTAGTTATGAATAAACAACTGCTTCTATCATGAACCCAAGGCAATACTGCGAGCAACGCACACGGGGTTCAGGCTCTTCGTTCTTCTACGCATTCCTGTTCCTACCCGAACAAAAACGGCGGGCGATGATGGCTCTCTACGCTTTCTGTCGTGAGGTGGATGATATCGCTGATGAGATTCGCGATCGTGATATTGCCCGTAGTAAACTCGCCTTCTGGCAACAGGAGATTGATGCGGTCTTTGATTCACAGCAGCAAGCAACCCACCCCGTGGGCTTGGAACTATCTTGGGTAAAATCCATCTTCCCTCTGGAGCAATCCCACTTTAATGCGCTTATTCTCGGCATGCTTACCGATGTCGAAGGCAAGCCAATCGCAAATGATGAAGCGCTTGAGGAGTACTGCTACCGAGTTGCCGGGGTAGTGGGTTTAATGACCATTGCCATCTTTGGCTACCACAACCCACAAAGTCGCGACTTTGCCATTGCTTGGGGACGCGCGCTACAACTCACCAATATCCTGCGTGATGTAGCAGAAGATGCGAAAAGCGGCCGCATCTATCTGCCGCAACAGAGTCGACTCCGCTTCGGTGTCGCCGATCAAGACCTGGTTGATGGCAACCTTACCGATGGCGTCAATGCACTTCTGACCCATTACGGCGATTTGGCCAATACCACCTACCACCATGCACTGGAGCTATTGCCCACAGAGGATCGAGCCAGCCTGCGCGCCTCACTAGCTATGGGGGCGATCTACTATGCCCACCTGCAACGGTTACGGCAGAGCCATTTTGATGTTTGGAACCATCCAGCAACGCTATCGCCACTGCACAAGATCTGGCTAACTTGGCGCATGTGGCGGCGTGAGAAGGTGCATCCCAACCGTCCCGTGAGAATGGCATAGCCCACTGAACGCAAAAGCCCTCCCGATCGCAATCGTCGGCGGCGGATTGGCAGGAATCAGTGCCGCAATCCACCTCGCCGAGGCAGGCATGCCCTGCACCTTGTTCGACGCCGCCCCCACCCTGGGTGGTAGAGCGAACTCTTTCTTTGAGCCAACCGCAGCACAGTGGGTTGACCACGGCCCCCACCTAGTTATGGGCTGTTACCACCATCTCCTCGGACTATTGGCACGCGCAGGGAATAGCAACGCCATCCACTGGCAGCCATCGCTCACCCTGGCGCTGTGGAGTGCAGATCGCGGCCATTTCCGCCTCGCCCCTTCACGGCGACTGCCACTTCCCTTGGCGATGCCACTAGCAATTGGCCAACTCCCCGGCCACAATCTACAATCAGCATTCGCCTTGGTGCGCTTAGCCAGCCAGCCACCCGCAGATACAGATCAAACCGCGCTGCAATGGCTCGCCATGCTAAACATTCCCCACACGCTGATCCGCGATCTCATCGAGCCGCTCTGCCTCGGCAGTATGAATGAGGCGATAGCCACGGCCAATGCAGCCAGCTTCAGCCAGGTATTATCCCAAGCCTTTACCAACCAGCATAGTGCTCGCCTAGGATGGTTTACCCGCCCCCTATGCGATGCGCTGATCCAGCCGCTGCTTCACTATGCCAAACAGTGCGGGGTAATTCTTCAACCACGCTGCTGCATTCAACGCCTGGAGCGAAACCATGATCACTGGCTTCTGATTGACCGTTTAGGGAAGACCCTCGCCCCCTGCTCCCAGTTAATTCTCGCCGTTGCCCCATCGGTACGCGATCGACTACTCAATCGGACGCCCACTGCTACCGATACCGGAGTGATCAGCAATCTGCACCTTTGGTTTGACCATCCACTTACCCTCCCCTACCCCCTCGTTGGTGGTATCGGAACTCAGGGGCAGTGGTTTATCGATGTGAATGGCATGATGAATGGGAACGGCATGGCAAAATGGCACCACTACTGCATCATCATGAGCGCAGAAAATAATCCCCGTAGAGAGTCCGTTCAACCCCAACTTCTCGACGAACTCGCGACCATCGCAAACGACAACGCGCCGCCGACCCATGCCCGATTGGTTCGAATGGCGCATGCCACCCACCTAGTACGCCGCCACAACAATCATCCGATGCCGCACGGAATCATTGATGGTGCAGAACAGCCCAAGCCGGGGGAGCTTCCCGCCACCTTAGAGCTCGCTGTGATGCGTGGACAACGCGCCGCCGCGCGTATTTTAGAACACTCCTGACATCCCCAAGTCCACGGGATTCCAGTATGTTATCCACTGATCGTAAAACAGGATAAATAAAGAATGCGTATTTAGCATGATCAGTGATATATTTCATCAATAGATCGATATATCAAACTGTATTCAATGGATAATACAGTTGTGATTAAAATAACTTCACACTGTCTTATGTGACAAAAAACCCAATTTTACCTTGTCCAAGCATCCCTTTATCCACAGAGTTATCCACAGGCTTGGCCTACAGCCGGTTCAGCGATCGATCACCCTTGCCACTTGATGGAACAACCAATCGTAGGGTGCTGTGGCTGCGGAGCCGGAGAACCATTCACCATCGCCTTCGCAGCCGGCAACAGCTCCTGTTGCGTCACTTTGGCCTCATCCTTCCAGTAGTCGTCAATACGACCATGGTAATAGAGCGCACCACTGCCATCGAATAGGTAGAGATCCGGAGTACACTGCGCATCAAATTGGCGTGCTACATCTTGGGAAGTGTCAGCCAGATAGGGAAAATCGATGTTCCACTCGCGCACCTTATCCGCCATCGCCGCCACCGAGTCTTGCGGGAAATCTGGGTGAATATTGGGGTTAATCGCCACCGTGTTGATACCCATGCTGCGCAAGGTTGCTGCGTGACGAATAAGCCTAGGCCACACCGCTATCGCATACGGACAGTGGTTGCAGGTAAAGGCAACCAACAACCCGTTCTCACCCAGCTGCGGCTTCAGATCCACCGGCTTCGCATTCAGATCTGTCAGCGTCACTGCGGGCAACTTCCAGCCCAAATCCACATGAATTGATGCTACTAATCCCATATTACCATACCTCCTATGTAACTGCTCAGATTGCTTCTGGTAGGGCGCTGAGTAGTCACCCTCCTATTAATATTTACTCTGCTCACTCCTGACTTTTCAGTAGGGTGTTACTTCAGAAAAACACTCCTGCTCAAATTACCCTAAGCAATCACAACAAATTATTCGCGATGGTAGGGGTGCCCAGCAAGAATCGTCTGCGCGCGATAGAGCTGCTCCAGCACCAAAGTGCGTACCAACTGGTGGGGAAGCGTTAGGGCTGAGAGCTGCCAACACTGGGCCGCCGAATTTCGCAGATTATCCTCCACGCCGCCGGCTCCGCCGATCACATAATCAATCTCTGCACTGCCGGGTTGATCCCTTAGAAAGCTCGCCCAATGCTGGCTGGTCATTCGCCGCCCCCGCTCATCAAACAGCACCATAGTACGCTCCTGACACCGTTTGCGAATACGAACCCCCTCCTGCTGGCGACGCTGTTCGATGCGTTTCTCTTTCCCTGCCTGCAACTCAATCACCTCAAATGGGGTAAAGGAGCAGATACGGTGCATAAAACGCTTTTCATAGTCAGCCAACTCCGAATCGCCGCGCCCAACCACCAGCAAGCGTTGCTTCACTCGCTGGGATCATTCCCCGACATGGTGGGTTGTTGCCACAACCGTTCCAGTTGAAATTGCTCGCGAATATCTGGTAAAAACAGGTGAACGATCACATCTTGCAGATCCACCACCAGCCACTCCAGTGCAGTCATGCCCTCCACCGTGGCAGGCAGATCAAACTGATGCCCCACTCCAGCCACCGCTTGAGACAGCGCCTTCAGATGGCGACCATTGCGCGCATTGGCGAGGACAAAACGGTCAGAAAAAGAGCAGCGACCCTGCACATCGATCGTGAGAATTTCGGCAGCTTTCTTGTCTTCAAGGGCTGTCACCAGTTGATCAGTCAACGCTTGCAGCCGCTGTTGCGGGTCAGTATTCAATCTACGCTCTCCTTACAAACATAATAACTACTCAGCACCCTACCCAAAAATGGCGGTAACTGCTCAGATTGCTTCCGGTTTTCCTGATAGCAAGGCGAAAAAGCGGAGTTTACTACTGTAAATGCGCATTTTTCAACGCCGTTATCAGGAAAACCGAGAGTGAGATGAGTAGTTACAGCACAAGAATCCTAAGGAGTCCCTATGCCCCCCCCTTCATCTCACATTCCCGCTGGCAAAACGCCCATCCCCGGCGTGCGAAATATCATCGCCATCGCCTCAGGCAAAGGCGGTGTTGGCAAATCCACCACCACGGTCAACCTTGCCGTTGCGTTAGCCGCGAGCGGCCTACGGGTGGCGTTGGTCGATGCCGATATCTATGGTCCCTCAATCCCGCTCATGATGGGGCTTGCTGACCGCGAGCCTGAGGTGGAAGGTAAAACCCTGTTTCCCATCGATAACTATGGCGTACGCACCATCTCCATCGGCTACCTCGTCAATGAAGACCAAGCGATGATCTGGCGCGGGCCAATGGCCTCTGGCACTGTGATGCAGCTATTGCGCGATGTGCGCTGGCAACGCCATCCCGAGGATGAGATCGACATCCTGTTGCTTGATCTCCCCCCCGGCACTGGCGATATCCATCTGACGCTGGCACAGCAGGCGCCCATATCCGGTGCGGTCATCGTGACCACGCCGCAAGAGGTGGCGTTGATTGACTGCCGCAAAGCGATCACCATGTTCCGCACCGTAAGCGTCCCCTGCTTAGGGGTGATTGAAAATATGCGCGAGTTTGTCTGCCCGCATTGTGGCGGAGCCAGCGACCTCTTTTCCCACGACGGCGCCCGCGAGCTGGCGAAAAAACAGAACCTTCCACTGCTCGGTGGCGTACCGCTAGATCCACGCATCCGTCTGCTCTCGGACTTAGGAACCCCCATCACCGTGACCGATCCCGACAGCCCGCAAGCCGCCAACTACCGCGCCATTGCCGAAGCCATGATGCAACAACTTGAACAACTCCCACGGCAAGCCAGCGTCAACATACCGGTAGCCGCAGGGTAACGCGCAGGCGCATTGATGGCTTCTGGCGAGGCATCAATGGAACGACAGTAACTACTCAGCACCCATTGAAAACATCCCGTAACTGCTCAGATCGCTTCCGGCTTTTCTGATAGCAAGGCGAAAAAGCGGAGTTTACTACTGTAAATGAGCATTTTTCAACGCCGCTAGCAGGAAAACCGGGAGTGGGCTGAGTAGTTACGAACGACAAATCGAGGGCTTAGCCATTAGGCAGGTTTAGGCTGGACCCCAGTTGCACGCGTAGCCACCGCATTCCCGGCTGCATTCCCGACCACATTCCCTAAGGCATCGCCATCCTCTGCTGGCGTTACACCTGCGGTCGGCTCAATCAGATCAGAAAAGGTTTTGAGCTCTTGCGAACGCGAGGGGTGCCTCAGCTTACGCAGCGCCTTCGCCTCAATCTGACGAATCCGCTCACGGGTGACGCCAAACTGTTTACCCACCTCTTCCAAGGTATGGTCCGTGTTCATACCGATGCCAAAACGCATCCTCAGCACCTTCTCCTCTCGTGAGGTCAGCCCATCAAGCACGCCCAAGGTGGCACATTTCAAGGCTCCAGACACAGCTCCATCAAGCGGGTTGATCGCTTTCACATCCTCGACAAAATCGCCTAGCTGAGAATCTTCCTCATCACCCACAGGGGTCTCCAGCGATACTGGATCCTTGGCCACCTCGAGAATCTGTTCAATCTTCTCTGCTGTCATCTCCAGATGAATGGCCAACTCGGCCAATGAAGGCTCAGTACCGGTCTCTTGCGCGATACGGCGTGATACACGATTGATTTTATTGATGGTCTCAATCATATGAACCGGAATCCGAATGGTACGGGCTTGGTCTGCAATCGAGCGAGTAATCGCCTGCCGAATCCACCATGTAGCGTAGGTAGAGAATTTATAGCCGCGTCGCCACTCAAATTTCTCCACCGCCTTCATCAGACCAATATTCCCCTCCTGAATCAGATCGAGAAAGCCCAGACCACGGTTGGTATATTTCTTGGCGATTGAGATCACCAAGCGCAGATTGGCCTCGATCATCTCACGCTTAGCTTGACGCATTTTCGCCTCACCCATGGTCAAACGGCGTGCCACCTCTTTAAGCTCCGTGAGTTTAAGTTCACTCTCTTGCTCCACCCGGCGCAAGCGGCGCTGATGCTCTTTAATGCGGTAATCAACCTCCTGCAACGGTGCCACCCAACTGGCATCCGCATGATTCGCTACCAGACCGTCAACCCAACGCTCATCGGATTCCTGCGGGAGGAAGGACTCAATAAACAACTTACGCGGCACGCCCGCAGTCAGCGCAAGATCGCGAATCTCGCGCTCAAATTTCAACACCCGAGAAACGGCATTCTTAAAGCGCAAAATCAAACGGTTAAACTGCTTAGGGGAAAACGGGATTTTCAACATGTTATCCAACATAGCGTCAAGAGTCCGCTGCCGTTCCGCAGCCAGTTTCTTGTCTCGTGGCCGCCGCTTAGCACGCGCATCCAAGCCAATAAACACCTCATGAAGTGTCCGCGCCTCAGTAAAGTGCTCCAGCGCAGCATCGAGCTGCTCCTCCATGGTAATCACCTTCTCCAACATCGGTGTTCCATCGGGAGTCGCAGTACGCGCCTTGATCGCAGCATCAAGCTGCGCCTGATCCAGCGTCTCTTTTTCGCCCGGATCATCATCCCCCTCATCGGCCTTGCTCATCCGATTCTCGTACTCATCAATCGCGGCAGCATTCACCACCTTCTCATTCACCTCAAGCAGATCACGAAAGTTCGGCTCTTCGCCCAACTCATCTGCCGCTTTGCGAATCGCAATCACCCGCTCACCCAAAGCGATAATTTCACGAAAGGTCGCCGGGCAAAGACAAATCGCCTCATGCACCTGGAGCTTGCCCTCCTCAATGCGGCGCGCAATCTCAATCTCACCCTCGCGGGTGAGCAACTCCACCGTACCCATTTCACGCAGGTACATCCGCACCGGGTCATCAATACGAATGACCGTGCCCAGGGTGGTGGTATCCGCCCGCAACGCCGAATCCTCCTTGCGCAGCCGATCCTTACGCATCGCACCGGCACCGCTAGGCGCACGGTCAGGATCAACCACATCAATACCCATCTCAGTAAAGAGGTTAATCACCTCCTCAACCCGACCTGGCGACACCAGCCCTTCCGGCAGATGCGTGTTGAGATCGTCATAGGTAATGAAGCCCGTCTCCTTACCCTTGGCGATCAAACTGCCCAGTTGCTTAACCCGCAGCTGTTCCATAATGGTATTACTCATAATATAAAAGAGTTCCTTCTGTTACGAATTCGTTACTCGACCCAACATGCGGCCGATTATTTCTGTTCTGTTTTTCGCTGCTGGCTTAACTGCCGCAACTTCTGTTGCAAAACGATGCTCTCATCCAGCGACAGTGAGCCACTACGCAGGTGCCGTTGAATTTGCTCCATGCGCAAGGTTGCCAAAATCGCTTGATAGGTAACATCATTGATCACTTCCGTGACCGTGCTCGATCGTGCTTCGACAGTCGCATCGCCAGCGTCCGGATCTTGCTCCGGCACCATCGCCCAGCGGGAAAGCGCTACCGATTCGGGGAAGGCCGCGCCCAGCTCGCGAATAATACCGGCGGGAGCATTTTGATAATGGCCTCGAATCGAAAAAGCGCGCGTGTATAACGATTGCAGGGTATCATTGTCAAGAAAAAGCGCGCCATCCGAGCCCTCCAAGTGCAAAATACGATCCGGATTCTGCAATAACCCTTTGATAAACTGCTCAGCGACTCGGTATTTCGGAGAACGGTGTTTCCGCCCAGATGCGCCACGATTCGGCACGCCATTTCGCCCCCGATGCGGTGAAATAGAGATTCCCGCCGCCTGTTCTGCCTCCTGTTGCCACGCCTGCGCCAGATAGCGATCTGCCATGGTAGCGAGCATCTCATGGGCGTGTTTAGCCATCCGCGCACGCGCCTCCGCACCAGAGCCTGCTTCTTGACGCAACCCAGCAATCCAGCTCTGCAACGCGCTCAACGATTCGCTGCCAATACGCTTGAGCAACCCCTCTGCACCCTCATGTTGCAATAGCGAATCAGGATCTTCACCTTGAGGAAGAAAAAGAAACGAGGGAGCATGTTCAGCGTTAATCAATGGCAACATGCGCTCCAGTGCACGCCACGCGGCCTTGCGCCCAGCATCGTCACCATCAAAACAGAACAGCGGTGCAGAGTGCAACCGCAGAATATCACGAAGCTGCTGTTCGCCGATCGCCGTACCCAGTGGCGCCACCCCTTGTGTCAATCCATGGTTGGCCAGCGCCAGCACATCCATATAGCCCTCAACCACAATCAGTCGGCGTTCCTTACGGATCGACTCGCGGTGTTCTGAATAACCGTAGAGCAGCGAGGATTTATGAAACAGCGAGGTCTCAGAAGAGTTCAGATACTTCGGCCCTCCTTCGCCCAACACCCGACCGCCAAAGCCGACCACCTGACCACGCCGATCCCGAATCGGGAAAATCACCCGATCACGAAAGCGATCACCGCCGCCATGCGAGGCATCACTGATCAGACCAACATCCACCAGCAACCGCTGGGTGTCGCCACTGCCAGCAAGCTGTTCACGAAAAAATCCAAACCCATCAGGGGCATAGCCCAGGGCATAACGCGCAATCGTTGATGGCGATAGCGCACGATACTCCAGATACGCCCGCGCTGGGGCATGGTCACGCAACGCCTGTTGAAACAACGCCACCGCCTGCTGCAGCATCGCTAGTCGCCGCTGACGGCGATCGCGCTCACCCGGCTTCTCCTGCGCCCGTTCGGGCAGCTCCATCCCAGCGCGACCAGCCAACACCTCCACGGCTTCAGGAAACGAGTAACCGTCGTTCTCCATCGCAAAGCGAAAGGCATTGCCTCCTTTGCCACAGCCAAAGCAGTAAAACATCTGCTTATCCGGCGATACCGAGAAGGATGGTGTTTTCTCATGATGAAACGGACAAAGCCCCACCATATTGGCCCCTACCCGCTTGAGATGCACCTGACGGGAGACCATCTCCACCAGATCGGTACGATTGAGTACCGACTCAATGAAGGGTTGCTCAAAAAATGCCACAGAGAATTATCCGGCGAGATGTTCCTTCACCAGCGCCGAGACCCGCGTCATATCCGCGCGGCCTGCCAACTGCTTTTGCAGCACCCCCATCACCTTGCCCATATCGCGCATTGAGGTAGCAGATAGCGCACCACAAGCCGCCACCACCGCTTGCGCGACCTCAGTATCCGCCATCGCCTGCGGCAACCACTGCGAAATCACGCCAACCTCAAACAACTCCCCCGCAGCCAAATCCTCACGCTCAGCTTTCTGATACTGAACAGCGGCATCTTTCCGCTGCTTCACCAAGCGCGTTCCCACCGCCACCACATCCTCGTCCGTCAGGGCGTGACCAATAGCAATCTCCCTATCTTTGAGCGCAGCGCGAAACATACGGATCGCCGACAATCGCGGCTTGTCGCCCGCTTTCATTGCCTGTTTCATCGCATCGGTAATCTGTTGTATCATCCGAAAAACTCCTTGCGCTTAAGCCTCTTACAAAACACCACCATCGAGAAAACCGGAAGCGATCTAAATAGTTACCTATTCAGCACCCTACCCAAAAATGGCTGTAACTACTCAGATTGCTTCCGGTTTTCCTGATAGCAAGGCGAAAAAGCGGAGTTTACTACTGTAAATGCGCATTTTTCAACGCCGCTATCAGGAAAACCGAGAGTGAGCTGAGTAGTTACCCTATTCAAATAAAAAAGCCGGGCATTAGTGCCCGGCTTTTTACCTAGTCAGGGGCGAATCCCCTAGTCGGGATTAATACTCCCGGGATTCACGCATGCGAACGCGGCGCAGACGCTTCCGCAGCCGCTTCTGTGCCGCAGCCGCCTTGCGTTTTGCTGCAATCGAAGGCTTCTCATACGCCTCGCGACGGCGGCACTCGCTAATAACTCCAGCACGCTCGGACTGCTTACGAAACCGCCGCAGCGCCATGTCAAAGTCATCATCATGCTCAATTCTAATTCCTGGCAAAAAATCACCCCCTCAGGATGTCATCGTTCAAAATCGGTCGAATCAAATGGTAGAAAAAAACGCTCGTTGTGGACTTTTCCTACCAGATCAAAAAAGGTTGCGCATCATGTCGAGACACCATCAAAAGTCAAACGCCCCCCAGGCAGTAAAAAAACGGGGCGTAATGGCCAACACCTTCACCGTCGCCAGCTGGACAATGTTCTCTCGCTTGCTCGGTTTTGTGCGCGATATTCTGCTAGCTCGGGTGCTGGGCGCAGGTGCATTGGCCGATGCCTTTTTCGTCGCACTAAAGCTACCCAACTTCTTCCGCCGTATGCTGGCCGAGGGCACACTCACCGTGGCGTTAATCCCGGTGCTAGCGGCCGAACGCCAGCGTGGCGAGGAGGCTGCACACGCCTACCTCAACGCCTTAGCCACCCTACTCCTGATTCTCCTACTCCTGCTAGCTGTGATCGGTGTGGTGGCGATGCCATGGCTACTGCTACTCTTCGCCCCCGGCTTTCATCACCAACCTGACCGTTGGCAACAGGCATTGCTCTTGGCGCGCTGGATGTTTCCCTATTTGGCGCTAATCACATTATCCGCCATGGGTTGGGCGGTGCTCAACGCCCATCGTCGCTTCGCCGTTGCCGCAGCCAGCCCCGCACTGCTCAACCTAGCGATCATCTTCGCCGCCATCATTCTCGCGCCATCAATGGCCAACCCAGGACTGGCGCTGGCCTTTGGTGTACTGGCTGGCGGCGTGTTGCAACTGGCCATTCAAATCCCAGCACTCAAGCGCATTGGTTGGCGACCACGCCTCTCGTTAGATTGGCAGCAACCAGCAATCAAACGCACGCTAAAGCTCTTTTTCCCCGCCCTAATGGGGGTAGCTGCGGTGCAAATTAACATCTTGATCGGCACCATCCTTGCCACGCTCCTCGCCACCGGTGCCGTCTCCTACCTCTACTATGCCGACCGCATCGTTCAGCTACCATTGGCGCTATTCGGCATCGCCATGGGATCCGCACTGATGCCGACCCTCTCCAGCCTGCTGGCCGAGCAACGCAACCACGAGGCACGACTACAGCTTCAACAAGGGATCGGCTGGCTCACTTGGATCACGCTACCCGCCACCATCGGCATACTGATACTGGCTGAGCCCATCATCATCACCCTGTTTGCCAATGGAAAGTTTGGCTACCACGATGCCATCGCGACCGCCCACACCCTACAAGCCTATGCTATCGGCTTGATCCCGTTCTGCTGGGCGAAAATTTTAAGCGCCGCCTGTTTCGCCAACCAGGATAGCAAGGCACCGATGCGCTATGCCTTCATTAGCGTTGCCATCAACATCGTTCTGGCGATCATCTTGATGCAGTTCTGGCAGTGGGTAGGGCTGGCACTGGCCACCTCCCTGGCGGCGATAGTCAATGTTCTCCTGCTGCTACGACGCACGGGACGACACTACGGCAGTCTCATGGTTGCCTCGGTGTGGGCGCGCATCGCCAAAGCGGCCTCCGCCTGCCTGCCGATGGCCGCACTGCTGCTGGCGCTCCCCCAATTATGGCCCTTCCCCACCCACCATAAACTGGCGCAGTGCGGCTGGCTGGCACTCGCTGTCAGTGGTGGGCTCATCATCTTTCTTGCCTGCGCCTGGCTATTCGGCGAGCGTACCCTAATCAATCAACTTCGGAGGAGATCCTAATGCGCCGTGACTGTTTTGTATTCGATATTGAGACCATCCCCGATGCCAATGCGGCGCGAAAGCTGCTTGGCCAGCCCGAGCTTGATGATGGCGCCGCACGCGATGCGCTCTCCGCCTATTTTCTTGAAAAAACCGATGGTCGCAACGACTTCCCACGCCAACCTTTCCATCAGGTGACCGCGATTAGCTACGCCCAACTGAGCAGGGAACAGGGTGAACAGGGCGAGGAGCTGGTGATTCGCCGCATCGGTTCTGGTGCCGAGCCCAGCAGCAACGAGGCCGAGCTACTGCAAGGGTTTTTCCACCTCATTGAATCCCGCGCCCCCCAACTGGTCAGCTACAATGGTCGCGGTTTTGATGTGCCGGTACTCAAGTATCGCGCGATGGTGCATGGTATTCGCTGCCCGCGCTGGTTCCAAGAGGGCGACCGCTACAACAACTACGATGCCCGCTACTCCGAGCGTTACCACCTCGATCTGCTAGAGGCATTCTCTGACTACGGAGCCTCCTCCCGCTGCTCGCTGCACGAGGTCGCCAGCACCTTTGATCTACCCGGAAAATTAGGAACCAGCGGCGGCGATGTGCGGGCGCTATTTGAGTCCGGCGAGGTCGCGGCCATCCGCAACTACTGCGAGACCGATGTCTGCGCCACGCTGCTACTGATGCTGCGCCTGCTCCATTTTCGCGGCGAGCTCAGCGATGGCGCCCTGCAACGCAGCCAAGAAGGTCTGGCCAATTACCTGCAGAGCGAAGGCGAGGCGCGCCCACACTTGCACGAATTCCTTCACGCCTGGCGCGGCGAAGCAGTCGTGGCAAATTGCGACACTGAAACTTGATTTCCTCTCGCTCTCCATAGTAGCATGCGCCTTCGCTATGGGGGCGACTGGTATCGACGGAGATACGGAACCCTGTGGTGCATGCCGGGTTGGTGATCCCGTAAAAACTGCCAACGGCAATTAACTGCCAACGACGACGTAGAACTAGCTTACGCAGCGTAAGTTACCCTGTCTTTGAGGTCGCCCATCGCCTCGGAGAACAGGGCCATCAAGATGGGACCGCCTAGCGCATTGTTGACTCGTGGTGCATAGGTTAAAAAATTACGGATCGACCCTTTGAACGCTTTGTTCGTTCAGTTTTCTTAGGGTGCTATAAGAATGAACTAAGCATGTAGATCTACAGGCAGAAGGTTTCCGGACGCGAGTTCGAATCTCGCCGCCTCCACCATATGACTATCCGTGAGTGTCCATAAAAGCCTGTAAGCCTTGTGTTTGCAGGCTTTTTTTATGTCTATTCGTCCACCACCATCCACCAAGACTTGACAGCATCCATGAAAATAGCGGGTACTTATCGGGTACCCGCATATGCAAGCACCCAAATGGAGGTATCTCATGACTAGAGCGACAGACAAGCTATCGGCAATGCAGGTAAAACAAGGAAGGCTTCCTGATGGGGTAGCTACAATGAAACTCGCTGATGGTGCGGGTATGTACCTCTTAATCAATGGCGCAGGTAAATATTGGCGATTGGTAACTACTCAGCACCCCACCCGAAAATGGCTGTAACTGCTCAGATTGCTTCCAGTTTTCCTGATAGTAAGGCGAAAAAGCGGAGTTTACTACTGTAAATGAGCATTTTTCAACGCCGCTATCGGGAAAACTGGGAGTGAGCTGAGTAGTTACGGCGATTGAACTACCGCCACAACGGTAAGCACAAGACTTTGGCACTAGGGGTTTACCCTGATGTGAGTTTAACCCAAGCCAGAGAGGCTAGAGCTGCCGCAAAAGCATTGGTGAAAAAAGGCACTGACCCAGTCAAGGCGAAAAAAATTGCAAGCCTGAAGCTTCAGCAGCAAAGGTTTCAGGAGAAACCTTTGAGTCTGTTGCCCGTGAATGGTTCAAAGGGAGAGAGGCCACTTGGGCAACTAGCCATGCCTCTACGGTTATAGAGCGGCTTGAGAATAATATATTCCCATGGATGGGAGCTTTGCCTATTGCCTCAATTGAGCCACCTACAGTTTTAGCAACGCTGCGGCGCATTGAAGATCGGGGAGCAGTTGAAACGGCACACCGTATAAAATCTGTATGCGGGCAGATTTTTAGATATGCGGTTGCAACGGGTCGTGCCACCCGTGATCCAGTGCCTGATTTACGCGGTGCGTTACAACCCGTCCAAAGGAGACACTTTGCGACGATCACCGACCCTAAAAGGATCGGCGAGCTGCTACGGGCAATTGATGGTTACAAAGGCACCTTTATGGTGCGATGCGCATTAGTGCTTGCTCCACTGTTTTTCGTCAGACCGAGCGAGTTGCGCCATGCTGAATGGTCAGAGATTGATTTCAACACAGCTGAATGGCGCATACCAGCAGGTAAGATGAAGGCTCGGCGGGTACATATAGTCCCCCTAGCTGCACAAGCTATAGCTGTATTGCGTGATCTGGCGCAACTCACTGGCTGTAATAGATATGGATTTGCTTCCATGCGCTCAAAGTATGGCGTGATGAGTGAAAATACGATCAATGCCGCCATCCGAAATCTTGGGTTCTCCAAGGGCGAACTATGCGGGCACGGTTTTAGAGCTATGGCATCCACCATCCTGAATGAACAAGGCTGGAAACCAGATGTAATAGAACGCCAGCTCGCCCATGTGGAGGGGAACAGCGTGCGTGCCGCATACAACCATGCCGAGCATCTACCAGAACGACGGAAGATGATGCAGCAATGGGCAGATTCCTTGGATGCGTTACGCGATGGCGCACAAGTGATCCCTATTGGGCGAAAGGCGGCTTGATGCAGTTACTTGACATTTATATAAAGTTTTATATACTGACTTTATCATGAAGCGATTGCTGTTTGAAGGTCGTGCGCTGGACGACTTGCGTAATTTTCCAATAGCGGCGAAGCGTGAGGCAGGCTTTCAGTTAGATCGGGTGCAACATGGCCTTGATCCAAAGGACTGGAAGCCGATGAAAAGCATTGGCTCTGGAGTGCGTGAAGTCCGCATCCGTGCTAATGATGGCGCCTTTCGTGTGATCTATACGGCAATGGTTGGTGATGCGGTGTGGGTGCTGCACGCCTTCCAGAAGAAGACAGAGCGCACAGAGCAACGACACATAGAGATTGCTCGGCAACGCTTCAAAGCGATAGGAGACTGACAATGGTAGTAGTGAAATCATCCGGCAATGTGTTTACTGATCTTGGCTTTGACGCAGGAGAGGCCGCTAATTTGCAATTGCGCTCGCACCTGATGATCGAGGTGGAAAAGGCAATGGCGGCTAAGCACCTCAATCAAACTACTGCAGCAGATGTGCTTGGCATATCCCAGCCAAGAGTTAGTGATCTATGCCGTGGCAAGGTGGACAAGTTCACCATTGATATGCTGGTAAATCTTCTAGCCAAGCTGGGACATAGCGTATCGGTACGGGTTGCGTGATACACTGATCCCCTACCCAGTTGGCGGATAAAACCTGCTGTTACATCCCAGCAGGCTCGTTCTACTGATTGCCGGTCAGATATGGGCTTCCCTGCCCATAAGAAGTAACAATTAATTTCTTTTTTGCCCGGGTCATGGCCACATATACCAAAGCCCTTTCCTCAAGGTCTGCCTGCCTTCGCTCTACAGCATCACCTTTCCCATCAAGCGCTTTTGCAAGTGGAACAACGCCTTCATTCATACTTGCCAGAATGACCTCATCAAACTCAATCCCCTTCACGCGGTGCATGGTTGCAAGGTTTACCGTCACAGGATTATCGGAGCCGGAGCTTTCTCCGGTGATCTTTTCAGATGTAATACCAGCTTGAATTAAATGAGTCTGGATCGCATCCAATTCCGACCTTATTCTGGCAACAATACATATGTGGTGCAGAGGCAAATTCTCTTTCGTTATTGCTTTAAGGTAGCTTGCGATAAAGTCACACTGTTGCTCAGATGAATCAAAATGCTCAATCTGAGGGGCGATGCCATGTGCGAGAGATTTATATCCCCTATTGTCATCGGTACCACCATCCAGATCGTCAACCGCAAACCCTTCCAGCAGGTTGACTGCCCGTTGTCGAATCTCTTCAGTTGTCCGATAGTTGAGTCGAAGTTTTCTTGCCCTACCTCTAATGTTGATTCCACACTGGCTTAAAACGACTTTGTTACGGCCATAGATCCTCTGATGTCCATCTCCCACTATAAACAGGTCATTTTGTCCTTGAGGTACCAGCTCCCGAATCAAATGAAATGCTTGAGTACTCATATCCTGAGCTTCATCGACAACCACAGCCAGATAGGATGAAGGAGTTGATTCGCCCTGCATTATTTGTGCTGCATCTCTATAGCTATCATCAACCTCTTTTTGTTTGTTTTGAGTCAGAAGGTTTCGATACTCCTCGAATACAGTCCATACCTTCACCCTGTCAGATCTGTTCAGCCTTGTGCCTCGACCAATTCTTGAGGCTCTTTTATATTGATCCAATGAGACAATACTTTGCGCCTGAACTACCCGTTGCCACTCTTCTCGGTAAAATGCATCAGGCAATGGCATGTGCACAGGAGCTAAATCCAAAGCCCTCTGCCAAAGAGATTTTCTCGCCTCAGTTCCATCATAAACAACCTGATATTCGTAATTTCGCTGCCTTAAATAACCACTCACCCAACGATCAAGGTTTATTACATCTATTTTGGCCATCGTTTCAGTTGTACAGATTGAGCCGAGATTAGATT
>JAUZRF010000134.1 GCA_030950645.1 Mariprofundales bacterium | reverse complement strand
AGCACGCGCCCTTTACATGCAAGCTGATATCGCTCCGCTCTGCAAGATGTTGCAACAGGGTGTGTTCGAAGCATTCAGCAACCGTGACTACCGCTGGAGCGATGAATTAACAGTCAAAACCGCATTTCTCGCCACGCTGTTTAACGATGTGCTGTTCATTATGGATTCCGAACCGGAGCTCAACCGTGGTTATGCTGATCTGAGTATGATTGTCCGCCCCGATATGCGCCATTACGATATTTTTGATATATTGATGGAGTTTAAATTCATCAAACTCTCCGATATTGGCATGACAGGAGAGGCCATTGGAAACACCAGTGACGAAGCATTGAATGCACTACCACAGGTAGAAAAATCCTTTGCTGATGCTGAGCAGCAGTTACGCCGATACATCCCCAGCATCCTCAAAAAACATGGTGATGGCATCAAGCTATGCAGCTTTGCCGTGGTCGCGGTGGGTTTTGATCGACTGTTATGGAAAATGGTCGTAACTGCTCAGATTGCTTCCGATTTTGCTGATAGCGAGGCGAAAAAGCGAAGTTTACTACTGTAAATGCGCATTTTTCAACGCCGCTATTGGGAAAGCCGGAATCAAGCTGAGGAGTTACGGCGGTACTAAGGTTTTCCGATGGTAGAAACGACTTCATTCATCTGAATGGTGGAATATATCATGTGATGATGCACTACTATCAATCAAGTAAGTGCTGTGGTAGCATTTTCCTTATGGAAACGGGTGGATGGGATCAAAACTGAGCTTAGGTTTCATGCAGATATAAAATATATTTATAGTTATAGTGTAAAACTTTAATTTTACACTATAACAGCCTGCGTTAGGGTTCCCCCATCGCTGGAGATCATGACCCATTTCAGCAACGGTGTGTTTGACGCATCTATTATATCTTTAATACATGGAGAACTTAACAACATGGGACTAGACCAATCAAATCGTTATTCCGACCTTAGCCTTAAAGAAGCGGATCTGATCGCTGGCGGCAAGCATCTGTTAACAGCTTACCGTCTTCTGCCTCAGCCCGGCCTTGGCTTTTTAGCAACGGCAGCCCATGTGGCTGCGGAATCATCCACTGGTACCAATGTGGAGGTTTCTACTACCGATGATTTCACCCGTGGTGTGGACGCATTGGTTTATGAGATTGATGAAACCGCGTTTGGCGAAAAGGGTGGCCTGATCAAGATCTCGTTTCCTGTTGAGCTGTTCGATCGCAACATCCTTGATGGCAAACACGGCATTGCCCATATGACCTCCATGATTGTTGGTAACAACCAAGGCATGGGCGATATTATCGGTCTGCGCCTGCTCGATTTCATGGCTCCTGAGTGCATGGTGCGGAATTTTGATGGCCCAGCTACCAACATCTCTGACATGTGGAAGACCTTGGGTCGTCCAGAAGTGGATGGGGGCTACATTTCCGGAACCATCATCAAGCCAAAACTTGGTCTGCGCCCGGCACCATTTGCCAAGGCATGCTATGATTTCTGGCTCGGCGGCACCTTCATCAAGAATGATGAGCCACAAGCCAACCAGCCGTTCTGCCCGACCAAGGAGGTGATGCCACTGGTTGCACAGTCGATGGATCGTGCGCAGCAGGAGACCGGTGAAGTGAAGTTCTTCTCGGCCAATATCACCGCTGATGATCACTATGAGCTGGTTGCGCGTGGTGAGTTTATTCTTGAAGAATTCGCTAAATATGACAGCGCCTCCCATGTCGCCTTTTTGGTGGATGGTTTTGTGGCGGGCCCTGCTGGCGTTACCTCATGCCGCCGTTCATTTCCTAACACCTTCTTGCATTACCATCGGGCTGGCCATGGCATGGCTACCTCTGAGGTGAATCCGCGTGGTTACACCATGCTGGTGCACATGAAAATGGCGCGGCTGATGGGGGCTTCCGGTATTCATACCGGCACTATGGGCTATGGCAAGATGGAGGGTGGTGCGGATGACCGGGTTCTGGCATACATGATTGAGCGCGATGAGTGCCAGGGCACCTATTTCTACCAGAAGTGGTATGGTATGAAGGCAACGACACCGATTATCTCTGGTGGTATGAATGCACTTCGTCTGGTTGGTTTCTTTGAGAACCTTGGTCATGCCAACCTGATCAACACCTGTGGTGGTGGTGCATTTGGTCACATTGATAGTCCTGCTGCCGGTGGCAAGTCACTGGATCAGGCGTATCAGTGCTGGACAGAAAAGGCCGATCCGATTGAGTTTGCCAAGACGCACAAAGAGTTTGCCCGTGCCTTTGAGTCGTTCCCGCAGGACGCGGACAAGATCTATCCTGGCTGGCGCGAGAAGCTGGGCGTACACGCCTAAGCGTAAGTCTATCTGTAGGTAGTAACGCAAAAGCGCCTCCACGAAAGTGGGGGCGCTTTTTTTATTGGTGATCGCCAGCTATCGTTGCGTAGCGGTAGTGCTAGCGTATGCCGGAATTTATCTGGAGGATCCCAATGGAGACGAATATGAGCACGAACATGGGTGGCGACAAGGCACAGTACAAGATTATCGACGAGCCATTTTATCAGCCACAGAGTGATGAGGTAGAGCTGTATGAAGCCGCCTATGCTGCGCGCTTGCCGGTGATGGTGAAGGGGCCGACTGGTTGTGGTAAGTCTCGATTTATTGAGCACATGGCGTGGAAATTGGACCGGCCGATGATTTCAGTGGCCTGCAATGAGGATATGACCGCCTCCGATCTGGTTGGTCGCTACCTGCTTGATGCCAACGGCACGCGCTGGCTTGATGGGCCGTTAACCACCGCAGCACGCATGGGGGCGATCTGCTATCTTGATGAGGTGGTCGAGGCGCGCCAAGATACCACCGTGGTGATTCACCCCTTGACCGATCATCGTCGTACCCTGCCGCTGGATAAAAAAGGTGAATTGGTGCAGGCGCATGCCGATTTTCAGCTGGTGATCTCCTACAACCCTGGTTATCAGAGTCTGATGAAGGATCTCAAGCAGTCTACCAAGCAGCGTTTTGCGGCGTTTGAATTCGATTATGCCCCGGCAGATGTGGAGAAATCGATTGTAGCCAAAGAGGCGGGGATTGATGCGGAAATTGCGGCCAAACTGGTGAAGGTTGCTCAGGCCTCGCGCAACCTCAAGGGACATGGCCTGGATGAGGGGATCTCCACCCGTCTGCTGGTCTATGCTGCTACGCTGATCAACCATGGCATTGCACCGCGTTCGGCCTGCCGCATGGCGCTGGTGCGCCCAATTACCGATGATGCCGATACCCGAGACACCCTTGATCACGCGATTGATGCGCTATTTGGCTAAGTCGTGTCTGTAGTGCCTGCTGATATTGCGCGACTGCGTGCGCAGCTAGGGCGAACCTTTCCGGCGGTAGATGCCGTGTTTGATGAGCTTGCTGCGGATGCCCTGCGCTTACTTTCTACGGAAGCTGTGGATGCGTGGCTGGATGGTGGCAGGTTTCTTGGTGCGCTTGGCCGTGGTGCGGAACCGATGCTGGTGTTCTTAGAGGAGGCACCGCAGGTGGCGGTGATCATTGGTGATGCGGCGATTGGCCGGTTGAAAGATCTCTCTTATAAGATATCACGAACCCCAAATGGCGATGCGATTGTCTATTTTTTACAAACAGCTACAGCCGCCGCACGCCGGTTAGAGACCATTGCTTTATTTGATGACTACCTTGATTTGGTCGAGTATGTGATGGATGAGACCACAACATCGGTACATGGCATTATTGCTACCCATCCGAGTCCGAGTTTTGCCGATTTTCTCAAGAGTGTGCCGTCGCTGCTCAAGCATCTCTGCGTTGGCGCGTTGAAAAACTGGGTGGAGTTTGGTGTGCGGGGCTACACCAATGACCCCGAGGGGCAAAGCAATTACTTTGCCCTGCAATCCACCGACGCGCACAATATCATGCAACGCGAACGCCACGGCACATTGCTGGTTGATCATGAGCATCTGCTCAATCTGTATATGCTCGCTATTTGGGATCGTGAGGTGGTTTACCGCCCCTATTCGTTGCTATTTGATGAGATCCGTAAGCCCAAACCGTATTGGGATAAGCAGGGGGTTCACCTGCCTGATGTCTATGATGATGTCGGTGATGGTGCTGGCGATGGTGTATCTGGTGTAAACCGTTACCGGGCACTGTTGGCACACATTGCTGCCCATATGCGCTGGACCACTCCGATTGTGGCTGATAATTTGGCACCGTTTCAACGCGTAGCGACCGAGATGTTTGAAGATGTTCGCGTTGAATGGTTAGCGGTGCAGCAGTGGCCGGGATTGCGGCAATTATGGCTGTCGTTGCATCCCAAACCGGTGGAAGGGGCAGCGCCTGAGGGCGCTTGTGACCTATTTCACCGTCTGGCGATGTTGTCGCGTGCGCTGCTTGATCCAGAGCATGGCTATCGGGACGAGGTGCTTGCTGCATCTGTGGCGCGTTTTCAGGCATTGATGGAGCGAGGTGAGAGCTCAACGGCAGAGATGGCCAAATTTGCCATCGAATGGTATGTGAAAACCAAAAAGGCCACCGATATATCGCCGAATCTGTTTTTGGATGGTATTGAGGTGGATTATCGCGATGATAATCGGCATATGTGGCTCTATATCGAGCCAGATGATGATGATTTCTTGCCGGATGAAACACGCGAATCGGAGCTGGATGTTGAGAAGGACGGTCTGCCACCGCGCCATTACGATGAGTGGGATGATCATGTTCAAATCTACCTGCCAGACTGGGTAAGCCTGTATGATCGCCTGCACCCCTCGGCATCGCCGACCAAGATTGACCGTTTGTTGGAGAAAAACGCCCCGTTGGTGAAGCGGTTGCGGGCATTGATTGAGATGCTGAAGCCGCAGAATCGGGTGCGTATTCGCTTTCAGGAGGAGGGGAGTGAGCTTGATCTCGATGTTGCGATCCGCTCGTTGATTGAACTCAAGGCTGGCTCTCAGCCGGATCCGCGCATCAATATGAGCCACCGCACCGATGGCCGTAGCATTGCGGTGTCGCTGTTGTTGGATCTCTCGGTGTCGCTGAATGAAAAGCCCGATGGCTGTACGGAGACGATTCTTGCGCTGTCGCAAGAGGCGGTGTCGCTGCTGGCCTGGGCGGTGGAGCAGACTGGGGATCCACTGGCGATTGGCGGGTTTCATTCCAATTCGCGTCATGAGGTGCGCTACTACCATTTCAAAGGCTACTCCGAGCCTTGGGGTGATGCGGTGAAGGGGCGCCTTGCTGCGATGGAGGGGGCACTATCGACCCGCATGGGAGCGGCGATGCGTCATGCTGGGTTCGGGTTGAAGCAGCAGCAGGCTGAGAAAAAACTATTGTTGATTCTCACCGATGGTCGACCGCATGATGTGGATGTGAAGGATCCGCAACACTTGATTCGTGATGCGCATATGGCGGTTCGCGAGCTGGATCGCGATGGTATCTACACCTACTGCATCAATCTTGATCCCAAGGCCGATGAGTATGTGGCTGATATCTTTGGTGGCCAATATACCGTGATCGACAATATTGAACGGCTGCCAGAACGGTTGCCAGAACTGTTTATTGCGTTGACAAAATAGCGTTTTGCAAGAGGTTCCTTAGTTATGCCAGAGTCCATCGCTGATCCGATCCACACGCTGCGCACCGTGTTTGGCTATGACGGCTTTCGTGGTCAGCAGCAGCAGGTGATTGACACGGTGCTGGCTGGTGGCGATGCGTTGGTGCTGATGCCGACGGGCGGCGGCAAATCGCTCTGCTACCAGATTCCCTCGTTGTTGCGCGATGGGGTTGGTATTGTGGTGTCGCCGCTGATTGCGCTGATGCAGGATCAGGTGCAGGCGTTGCGTCAGCTTGGTGTGCGCGCGGCGGCGCTCAACTCCTCGCTGAGCTATCAAGAGGGGGGTGCGCTGCAGGCACAGCTCGCTGCTGGTGAAATCGATATCCTCTATGTCGCGCCCGAGCGCCTGATGATGGAGCAGACGCTGGCGTGGTTGGCGCGAACCCAGGTGGCGCTGTTTGCGATTGATGAGGCGCACTGCGTATCGCAATGGGGACATGCCTTTCGTCCGGAGTATATGCAGCTTTCGGTGCTGCATGAGCGTTTTCCTCATGTACCGCGTATTGCGCTCACGGCCACGGCCGATCAGCTAACCATTGATGAGATGGTGGTGCGGCTCCATTTGGAGGATGCGCAGCAGTTTATTGCTGGCTTTGACCGACCCAATATCCGCTACACCATTACCGAGAAATCCAACCCCAAGGCACAGTTGCTGGGTTTTATCAATCGAGAGCACGCCGATGATGCTGGGATTGTCTACTGCCTGTCACGCCGTAAAACCGATGATATTGCGGCGTGGCTGTGCCAGCAGGGTAAGCGTGCGTTGCCCTACCATGCGGGGATGACGCAGGGGGATCGCCAGCGCAATCAGTCGCGTTTTATTCGTGAGGATGGCATCATCATCGTTGCCACCGTTGCCTTTGGCATGGGAATTGATAAGCCCGATGTGCGCTTTGTCGCCCATCTCGATCTGCCATCGACCATTGAGGCTTACTACCAGGAGACTGGTCGTGCTGGTCGTGATGGCGCGCCTGCTGATGCTTGGATGGCGTACGGCTTGCAGGATGTGATTATGCGCCGCCAGATGGTGGAGCAGTCGGATGCCGATGATGCGCGCAAGCAGGTGGAACGGCGTAAGCTCGATGCCATGTTGGCACTGTGCGAGGTGATCGGTTGTCGGCGTCAGCAGATGTTGGCCTATTTTGGTGACCAGCTAGATCACGCGTGTGGCAACTGCGACACCTGTCTGACCCCGCCGCAGACTTGGGATGCGAGCGAGGC
The DNA here is from genome assembly GCA_030950645.1 of Mariprofundales bacterium. Taxonomy (GTDB): domain Bacteria; phylum Pseudomonadota; class Zetaproteobacteria; order Mariprofundales; family J009; genus JAUZRF01. The sequence continues at coordinate 1,942 of JAUZRF010000134.1, read as the reverse complement.
GGTGCAAAAGGCGCTCTCCTGCATCTATCGCACCGGTCAGCGCTTTGGCGTCAATCACCTGATTGATGTTTTATTGGGTAAAGAGAACGAACGCATCGGTCAGCTTGGTCATGATCGGGTCAGCACCTTTGGCATTGGCCGTGAGCTCAGTGCCACCCAGTGGCGGGCGCTGTTTCGTCAGATTGTCGCCCGGGGTCTGGTGATGGTGGATGACGAGTATGGCGGGCTGAAGCTCAATGCGAATAGTCGTCCAGTATTGATGGGGGAGCAGACGGTGACGCTGCGTCAGGCAGTTAAGAAAGAGCGGGTGTCATCATCGCGCGCGGCCAAACGGAGTGGGGTGGTTGAGTGGCAACGGCCAGAGGATGTGGCATTATGGGAGGCGCTACGCCAGTGCCGTAAGCAACTGTCGGAGGAGCAGGGCGTGCCTTCCTATGTTGTTTTTCACGATGCAACACTGCGTCAGATGGTGGAGATGCGTCCGCAAGACTTGATCGCCTTTGCTGCGATTTCCGGGGTTGGTGAGCAGAAGCTGGATCGCTATGGCGCGGCCTTTTTGCAGGTGATCGTTGGCGCATTGTAAAGTAGTAACTACTCAGCTCACGCCCGGTTTTCCTGATAGCGGCGTTGAAAAATGCTTGTTCGCTTCTCGTTCCCACGCTCCTGCGTGGGAATGCATAGCATACTCATCATGCTGCCTTAACCCCCGTATGTGTTCCCACGCTGGAGCATGGGAACAAGAAATGGCAAGGCGGGAAAACTGGGAGTGAGCTCAGTGGTTACCTGTATTTCTCTGTCATGATCGACCCCTTTATCCTTTTGCCGGGGGAGTATTGCAGCATGCGCATCGCCCGCAGCCAGATTGTCGAGCTCGTTCTCTTCGCTGTAGTGGATCCAACCGCGTTTCAAGCGCCCACTCCAGCCGCTGCCCAACGACAGCCCGGCATCGGACAGCGCGCGCTCGATCTGCTCGGCGGTGACCTCCAACAGGTTGTAGGTCACCGATACCCTATCTGTCTCGATGGCCAGCCGGTGAATCCCCATCAACCGCTGCAACGCCTGCCTCAGATGCACCTGCTGCAGATGATCCAGTCGCCGTTCTAGGGCAAAGCGCCTGCATTTCATGCTTTCGCGGCCAGATATCGCCAGCGCTCGCTTGCCGACATAGAGCTGTGGTCGGGCGAGAAAATTCTCCCTACACGCTAGGGTGCAACAGTGGTAGGTGATACCGATGTGTTCGGCGTAGATCACCGAGTCGGCGCTATCCATCCCACACACCGGACAGATGTGCTCCTCCATATGCAGTGCTGCCATCATCCTCCCCCGTTATCACATTGATCGAAAATCAATCTCCGGGTAGTAAATTCCGGTGGTATAACTTCTTCCATCCCGCTTAAAACGGATACTCAGCCAGTGACGCCCCTGTTCATGGCTCAGGTCATAACGCGCCATATACCAATCCCCCATCCGCATCATGCGTTTAGATTGCTCCACACTACCATCAGGATGCCTTACCTCAGAATAGAGCTGCAGATCCCGCTGCAGAACACCATCCTTCTTCACTGCTACCATCAAATGGTAGAAGGTACGGCTGTAACCGGTTCCTTCCGGTGCTGGCATCACATGCAGCGTCACCTCATAGCCATCCTCAAGCCCCTTGCGGGCAACAAAAAAGTCTTTCTCATGATCCATCAGTTGGCTGCTCAACGCCACCATTTCCGGATGATGGGGGAGCGCTGCAGCACATCCACCCACCAGCAATAGCACTGCCATTATAGCATATTTCTTCATAATATTCTCCCTATGGCACCGTAAATAAATAACTCATCGGTTTTCACTTGTCTTTTTGCTTGCTTTCTTCGTTGTAAAAAGCCTTATATAGCAGTGCTATATGCCGCTTTTTCGCCTTGAAACCAAACAAAAATCCAGCGCGTAAACCAAC